>JAYVFW010000125.1:0-17739 GCA_043772715.1 Phormidesmis sp.
GGCAGTCTCAACGGCACCCGTCGGCAGCACAAAATCTAAATCGAGATAGTCAGAAGGGCGATCGAGCAGCGCATCGCGAACGGTGCCTCCAACTAGGCAGGCAGAAGGCGGAAGCCAATCGAGGCTAAAGGGCCAGGTTTCAGGAGACAGGGCAGAAGAGGCAACCAAAACGTCTTGCCAATAATCTAAACGGTGATTCAATTCAAACTCATCCCAAACACTGAATGCTCGCGAAACAACTCTGTAAAACTTAGCTCTCGAACTACAACCCGCTTCTGTCCGACGATCTCCAGTATGACGATTCAGGATTGAAGAAGGTAAGCATTGGGTAGAAATCAACTCATTAGAACTTACGCAAACCTCGGAGGTTTTAACCAAGAACCAAGCATCGTGACCGACAGAGTGGCTTAAACCTCCGAGGTTTTGGTCAAAATGCCTAAGTCCTGCTAATTTCGGACGCGATCGCTCCGACAACTCGATCGCTACTTCTCAACAAGCAACATAAATCAACCTGAGAGCCAGTGATCAATTCGTTCGCCTGAGCTAGAGTAACAGAAAAGCATCTCGATTCCCGATTCGTCTCTGAGAGTCAGAACGCCACTCTAATTTTTAGTGATCTAGAGAGATTGACACCATGTGTATTTGCGTAAATTGCCACTACGTAGACCGCTGCACCACTTACCACGCAGTAGAAGAGCAGCACGAGCAGGCGCACCTAACCGAAACGCCAACTTTTGAAGCGACTGAGCCAACCATTAACGTCAACATTCGCGATCGGACTGACTATATCGAAATGGAATGGGATGTAGTGGGTTGTCTGAGCTTTAAAAAAGAACAAGGCAAGTGGGCAAAACTACGTCCGGGAGAACTCGTTCCTACTTGACATCGAGCGTAAAGATACAAATCTTTAACCTAGTAAAAGTGATTAAATCTTAAGGGTTGGGAACAGTAGGGCAAAAATCGATACCTGTCCTCTACTGAACCTAACTTAGATTTATGAACCTTCTCCGTCCTACCAAGAGATCGACGCTCTTGGCGATCGCACTGACTGTCAGTTTTGCATCGGTCGTCGATATTTCATCCGCATTTGCTCAAACTGAAGCATTTGTCCCGTCAGTACCTAAGCCCCTTGAAGCGGCTAAAACTCAGCAAGAAGCTCAAAAATTCTATCGCCAAGGGGAAGACCAAGCCAAATCTGCAAATTATCGCGGTGCCCTCGAAAACTATAACCAGGCGCTTCAGATCAATCCTAGTTTCAGTCAGGGTTATGTTGCGCGAGGAGTCGCAAGGTCAAACGTCGGCGATCGAGTTGGTGCCCTCGAAGATTTCGACCAAGCGATCAAACTCGATCCCGCTGATGCGATCGCCTATGCCCAAAGAGGCACCACTCACTTTGGTGCTGGCAATGCCGAAGCCGCGATGACAGACTTAAACAAAGCGTTAGAGCTAAACCCCACTCTTGCAGCAGCTTATGTGAATCGCGGTTACGTGCGTTCTCAATCTAACGATGCAGAGGGCGCGATCGCCGATTTTGACCAAGCGCTGCGGCTCCAGCCCAGCTATGCACCTGCTTTGCTGAATCGTGGGTTTGTCTCGCTGGATAAGGGCGATCGCCAAGCAGCGCTCAATGATTTCAATCAAGCCATCAAACTTCAGCCTGACTACGCTGAGGCTTATCTCAGTCGAGGTGCGCTTCATGATCAAACTGACGACGGTGAAGCGGCAGTTGAAGACTTTAATCAGGCAATTCGTCTCAACCCTAACTATGTCTCTGCTTACTACAATCGCGGGTTAGCTCAGTCTAAGCTAGGCAACTTAGAATCCGCCCAAGCAGACTTTACAAAAGTCGCCCAGCTCAACCCTGACAAGCCAGAAGTCTTTTTACAAAGAGGTCGAGTGCAAGCGGCGCTCGAAAATCCGCAAGGCGCGATCGCCGACTATAACCAGGCGCTCAAGCTCAAACCCGATTATGCTGAAGCGCTCAAGAGTCGCGGTGATGTGTTAGCGATGACTGGAGATAAACAGGGCGCATTCAATAACTATAACCGGGCAGTGCAAGTGCAGCCCGATTTTGCGTCTGCTTATACGAGTCGAGCCGATGCGCGATCGCAGCTAGGCGATGCTCAAGGCGCAATCTCTGACTATAGCCAAGCGGTCAGCCTCAACACTGAAGATGCCAAAGTCTATGAAAAGCGAGGCAAGGTAAGAATGGATCTGGGCGACACACGAGGCGCGATCGCAGATTTTTCTCAAACCCTTCGCATTGATGGGCGTGTAGCAGACGCTCATTATCATCGCGGGGTCTTGCTAGCGCAGATGGGCAACCGACTGGAAGCGATCGCCGATCTGCAAGAAGCAGGCGATCTCTATCGGCAACAGGGTCAAGCAGATGGCTATCGCAACACACTCAAGCAAATCAGCCAAATAAACAGCCGCTAGAATCCTGCGGGCAATGGCTCAGAAAACCCTAACTTCGATAGAGTAGATCTAACAGCGTCCTGTTTTTGAAGACCTTTCAGCTTCATCAGCAGGACGTTTGTAGTTCGATCGAGGTAAGCAATGCTTACAAGGGTTGAGAGATGATTACTGCAATAACTGTACTGGTGGCGCTAGGAATTCTCGGCTGGGGATATTATCGAGCCAAACCTTTTGGCAACCTAGGAATTCTGGCCTGGTTGCAATCGGTGGTCTTAATGGCTCCTTGGCTGTTTTTCTTTGGCTTGACAACTCTGGGCATCTATCTCAACTTGGTGGGCATTCTGCTGCTGTTTGTCGCTTCTACAGGGCTTTATATTGTCCTAGGGCGCAAACTTCGAGCCGCTGCTCAAGCAGAATCTCAACGAGTGCCAGTAGCTGCAAAGGTCGAGGGTGACTCATTCAATCCTCAGTCTGAGTCTAATTCAGCCACGCCTCAACTGTCTGAATTAGACTCCATTGAGAAGCCTGAAGCGCTGCCCATTCCCGCAGACGATCTCAAAGCGATTCAAGGGATTTTTGGCATCGACACATTTTTTGCAACCGAAACCATTCCCTATCAAGAAGGCGCGATTTTTAAGGGCAATCTGCGCGGCGAGATAGAACCTACCTTTGAGCGCCTCTCCGCAAGTTTGAAGAAGCGATTGGACGATCGCTATCGCCTCTTTCTGGTCGAAGGTCAAGAAAGCAGACCCGTCATCGTGGTTTTGCCCAGCACCAACGATCCCCAGCCTGCAACGCTAGCGCAGAAGCTTTTAGCAGGAGTGCTGTTAATGGCGACGATCGCTACCTGTTTAGAAACTGCTGGACTGTTGCTAGAGTTTGACTTTTACAATTCGCTAGAGCGATTTCGAGAAGTGCTGCCGATCGCACTGGGCATTCTCACCGTTCTGGGCGTTCATGAACTGGGGCACTGGTTGCTAGCGCGGCGCTACAAAGTTCGGCTGAGTTTTCCCTATTTCATTCCAACGTGGCAGATTGGTTCGTTTGGTGCCATTACTCGATTTGAGTCGCTGTTGCCCAACCGATCGGCGTTGTTTGATATTGCGTTTGCAGGTCCGGCTGCCGGAGGTGTCGTTTCGCTGGCGATGCTGATTACAGGATTGCTGCTCTCTCACGAAGGCAGTTTATTTAAGCTGCCAACCCAATTTTTTGAGGGGTCAATTCTCGTCGGCACTGTGGCACGAGTGATTTTAGGAACGGCGCTTCAGCAAACCGTTGTTGCAGTTCATCCGCTCACGATCTTGGGCTGGGTCGGGCTAATTTTGACGGCGATTAATCTTATGCCTGCGGGACAACTGGATGGCGGCAGAATTGTGCAGGCAATCTATGGGCGCAAAACGGCTGGGCGAACTACCGCCGCCACGATCGTCGTGTTAGCGATCGCGTCTCTCGTCAACCCATTGGCGCTTTATTGGGCGATCGTGATTTTAGTTTTACAGCGCAATTTAGAGCGACCTAGCCTCAATGAGTTGTCAGAGCCTGATGACACACGAGCCGCGTTGGGCTTGCTGGCACTGTTTCTAATGATTACCATTTTGTTACCATTGACCCCAAGTTTGGCAGGGCGATTGGGGATTGGTGGGTGATTGTACTATCGTATAAGTAGGGTGCATCGTCTGGTTACGGAAATTCTCGCTGGTCTTTCCTTTTCGCATCTTCCTGCTATGTCAGATCTACCTCCCATTTTGATGCTGCTTGATTTGAGCGCATTGCTAGTGAGTAAGCCGCGAGAGTGGCAAGAGTTTACACGACTGGGCAATTGCTATGTGCCCCAACTGGTTTATCAAGAAATCCAGGCGTTAAGTCAGATTGGAATTGAACGCAACCATGAGCAAACTGCTAAAGAGTTTTGCCGCTTTTTTGCAGAAAGTAACTGGCAGCTCACGGGGGCAGGTGCGCTTCACCCCTCGCTTCAGCCCAGTGATGGGCAAAATATAAGCAAACGCGCTCGATTGGCTCAGTCTGTCTCAGAGTGTGCCTATGGGTTTGCTCGCAGCAGTCCGGGTCGGCTCGTGGTTTTGGTTTCTAATGACCAGCCTTTGCTGAAACGAGTTCAGGGTTTGGGCGTGGCAAATCTCTGTGGAGTGCCCGTGTCAGCGATGTTGATTTGGAGTCGAAGCGATCGCAGACCTCCGATCGTGGCTCAACACCTGCAAGCGATGCGATCGAACACAGTCATGGTGAGTGGGGTGACGGCTCCTCGCCGCCTGCAAGCGTCTTCCTCGCTACCCAAGCGGACGGTTTCCAGACCCGTGAGAGAGCCTCAACCGAAAGTGCGCCCTATTCAGCCGCTCTATAACCATCCCAGCCTGTTTCATCAGATTATGTCGGGTGTGTCTACTCTCGTCGCGGTGGTGATCGCTCTCAGCATTGTTTGGTATGTTGTTCAACCCAAAAGCTTCAACCAATTCTTGCGGCAACGAAATCTGCCCACCCTACCTGAGATTCCTTCGCCGCAAAATTAACGATCTTGGAACTTACATTCCGATCAAGACTGTCTGGAACTGTATCCACCTCAGTCTTGAAGATTTTTCTGCAATGTCTCCTAACCGTTCCGCTAGACTACTTGCCGCGATCGTTTTAGTTAGTGCCTTATCTCTGGTCACTGGAGTTCCGATCGTTCAGAATGCTGCCGCGACTCCAATGTTTCAATCGCTTCAAATTCGGCAAGCCACCGCAACGAATGGCAGCGTTCAGCCTGTTCAAATTCCGCTTAGTCAGCCTCTACCCAAAATTAAAGCAAACGTCGTCTTTCAGACGATCGCCAGTGGGGGCTTTGCTGGACTAACCTATGAAACGCTCCTGCTCAAAAACGGACAACTGATTCGCAGCCGGATCAATCGCGACGGCAGCAAGTCTGAGATTCTAATGATTCGGGTGTCTCCCCAACGAGTGCGGCTGTTTGAGAAATTGGTGAAAACTCATATCAAACCCTTCGATCGTCTGAGCTATCCCGCTCATCAAGGCTCCGCAGACTTCTTTGGGGTAACAGCCTCCAGTCATGCGGGCACGGTGCAATATGCAGACATCATTCGGTCTGAGCTACCGTCCTCGCTCCAAACTATCCTTCAAGCTTGGGATCAACTCGCAGTGAAACAGTAACGCGATCGAGTTCAAATCCTTTCAGATCCGTTAGTTTCACGGCAACCCAGGGCATCTTGGACTAGTTAGAGGTGCCGAAAACCTTGGAGAGGATTGAACGATCGTATGGGACGAGAACCAAAACTCAAGCTCAAGTTAATGATTGTGGACGATGAGCTAGACAACTTGGATCTGCTCTATCGCACGTTTCGACGCGATTTTGAGGTAGTGAGGGCAACCAGCGCGATCGCCGCCCTCAAAATTCTCGATCAGCAGGGCGAGATGGCAATTATCATCTCCGATCAGCGAATGCCGGAAATGCTGGGAACCGAGTTTTTAAGCAAAACGGTCGATCGCTTTCCTGACACGATTCGGATTGTCTTGACGGGATATACCGATGTCGAAGATCTGGTCGATGCCATCAACGCCGGAAAAGTTTTCAAATACATCACCAAACCGTGGAAGCCTCAGCAGCTTCAAATCGTGATCGAGCAAGCGGCAGAAACCTATGAAGTGTTGAAGCAGAGAACTGCTGATTTGCAGTGCGCCCTCCGGCGAGAATTGCTATTTAATGCAGTCACTACTGCGATTCGCGAGTCGCTTGACTATCCGAGTATGCTGCAAACGATCGTCGAAACTTTGGGTCAAACCTTTGGCGCGAGTCAGTGTGTGCTGCACCCCGTTGAAGGAGACAGCATTGTGGCAGAACCCTTGCTCTACTGCTTGGCAGAATGTGAGCCAATTAGTGAGGATCGCGATCGCCAAGACCCGATGGTACAAGCGGTGCTAAAAACTCGCAAAACTCAGGTCGATCAATCGCCTCAAGGTGCTGATATGCGGCTTGTGGTGCCATTAACCTATCAGCAAGAATTGTTAGCAATTCTCTCATTTCACCAAAAGGGCATTGAGCAGGCGGGTGCCCACTCGTTTCACAGACCTTGGTCACAAGAGGATATTCAGCTTCTAGAAGGGGTTGCAGAACAGGCAGCGCTGGCAATTTCTCAAGCAAAACTCTATCAACGAACCCAGAAACAAGCCGAACAAATTCGAGCCGAGTTAGCAGTAGCTCGTCAAATTCAAACCAATTTGCTGCGGCAGTCGTTACCCATCCTTGAAACCGTTAAAGTTCAAGCGTGCTGTCACCCGGCACGAGAGGTCGGCGGAGACTTTTTCGAGGTCTATCAGCATCCTCAAGGCGACATTTGGCTCGCAGTGGGTGATGTGTCGGGAAAGGGCGTTCCGGCGGCATTGTTTATGGCAAGCGCCATCTCAGTGCTGCGACGAGAACTGTCTCAAGAAACTCCTCCTGAGCCAAACAGGGTGATGCAGAACCTCAACAGCATTCTCTCTCAAGATCTGGTTAGCACGAACTGCTTTATCACAATGGTTTTAGTCCGCTATTCGCCGATCGCCAAGCAGTTAGTTTATGCCAACGCTGGACACATTTACCCGCTGGTTTGGGCAAGACAGGCAGATGCTTCTCGGTCAGAGCAAGCTGCGGAGGAGCCAATTTATCTCAAAGTGCGGGGGGTGCCGTTAGGAATTTTGCCTGAGTGGAACGCGATCGCTGGAAGGCTCACGCTTCACTCAGGAGAAGTGCTGCTGCTAACCAGTGATGGCATTACAGAAGCGATGGTTCCCTCTGAAACTTTGACGCACCCAACCAATGGAGGCGATTGCTCAATGCTCAAAGAAGCAGGACTTTGGCAATTACTCCTTCAAGAACGGGAATGCTTAGATCTCAATCACCTTTTAGCCCGGATTCAATCACACAATGCTATTCAGGAAGATGATCAAACGATTCTGTCGCTGGAGGTTCTTTGACCATGAGAACTGAACTTCACATTCCCAGCACTTTGCAGTTTTTAGGCGTTGCTGAAGATTGGCTTCTAGGAAGTCTAGAAATCGAGTTTGGCGATCGGGTAGATTGGGCGCGGCAGTCAAATCGTCTGCGCTTGGCTCTGGTCGAGGCTTATTCTAACGTGGTGCGACACGCTCACCGCGATCGTCCTCATCTTCCGGTGCTGATTCGCCTAGAGGTGAAAGACCGAGATCTGGCGCTAGAGATTTGGGACTATGGGCAAGGGTATGATCTTTCAACCTATTTGGCTCCGTGCCCCGAAGATAAGCAAGAAAGCGGCTATGGTTGGCTGATCTTAAATCGACTGATGGATAAGGTGGAATATCGCTTGCAGATTGACGGGCGCAATTGTCTAAAGCTGGAAGCAAATTTAGTAGAAGCGATGAAAGCTTCAGAGTAGTGCGTGGAAATGGAAGAGGCTTCAAATATAATCAACAATCATTAGATCAAACAACCTAAGGTAATAGTGATGGGAAAATACCGTGTTGTGATTGAGCCAGACAAAGATGGAGTGTATGTTGCTGAAGTGCCAACACTACCTGGATGTATCTCTCAAGGTCAAACTCGTGCAGAAGCGATTGAAAATATTAAAGAAGCAATAGCAGCGTATCTAGAGAGTTTAGATGCCTACGGAGAGCCAGTTCCTTACTTTTAACTTGCGGTTTCACAAAAAAATTGTAGAGACGCAACGAATTACATCTCTACAAAATTACGGTTTATTGAAATGGCGGACAAAGGCTGAAAGGTCAGATTCAAAAAATCTATTTCTGACCTGTTTGAGCCGCGACTTCTGCTGCAAAGTCAGTCTCTTCTTTTTGGATGCCTTCACCCAACACAAACCGAACGAATCGACGCACTTGAATGTTTTCGCCCAGTTGAGCGACGTTGCGCTTGACCAATTCGTCAACCGTGATGTTTTGGTCACGAATGTAAGGCTGATCGAGCAAGCACATTTCTTTTAGACGCTTATCGATCCGACCTTGCACGATCTTCTCTTTGAGTTCTTCTTTTTTGCCGCTCAGGTCATCTTTGCCCATCTCGATCGCTTTCTCTTTATTCACGATCTCTTCAGGAATGTCACTGACTTTGACATACTCCACGTTGGGGCACGCCGCCACCTGCATCGCCACGTTTCTCACGAGTTGTTGAAACGCTTCGTTGCGAGCCACAAAGTCAGTCTGGCAGTTGACTTCAACGAGAACGCCAATCCGTCCGCCTGTGTGAATGTAGCTATCGACTAGACCTTCAGCCGCGACTCTGCCTTCTTTTTTGCCAGCAGACGTAATGCCCTTCTGCCGCAGCCATTCCGAAGCTTTTTCTAAGTCACCATTGTTTTCCTGGAGTGCTTTTTTGCAATCCATCATGCCTGCGCCCGTTTTTTGGCGCAGTTCACCGACCATCTTTGCCGAAATGTCTGCCATCTTGCCTTTCCCTAATCAACGAGTGGTTAGCCGTCAGCCGCTAGTGGTTAGACACCCACGACTAACGGCTGAACGGGTCGAGTTATTCTGCGGCGGCGGGTTCTGCCGCTTCTTCGGGCGTGAAGGCTTCGCTTTCGTCGTATTCGTATTCGTCGTCTGCGCCTTCGTAGTCATATTCGTCGTCGAGCTGACCGTGACGACCTTCGTAGATCGCATCTGCCAACCGACCTACTATTAGCTTAATCGAGCGGATCGCGTCATCATTCGCCGGGATGGGAATGTCTACCACGTCGGGGTCGCAGTTGGTGTCAAGCAGCGAGACGATCGGAACGCTCAACTTCAGACATTCTTGAACGGCGTTATATTCCCGCTTTTGATCGACGATCAGAACGATGTCAGGAACCTTCCGCATGGCTTTGATGCCACCGAGATATTTCTGAAGTTTGTCGAGTTCGCGTCGCAAGACTGCGGCTTCTTTTTTGGGCAGCATATCCATTGCGCCCGTTTCTTCGCGACGCTCAAGATCTTTGAGGCGATCGACACGGGTTTTGATCGTCGCCCAGTTGGTCAGCATTCCGCCGAGCCAGCGCTGGTTGACATAGTAAGCCCCACAGCGAGACGCTTCTTGAGCGACAATTCCAGCGGCTTGGCGCTTGGTGCCAATAAACAGAAACTTTTTGCCTTGCTCAGACGCGGTACGCACGTAGTTGTAGGCGGTGTCCATCAACTGGGCAGTTTGCACCAGGTCAATGATGTGCACGCCGTTGCGCGCGGTGTAGATGTACGGGTCCATCTTTGGATTCCAGCGACGGGTTTGGTGCCCGAAGTGGACTCCAGACTCAAGCATTTGAGCCAACGAAACAACTGGCATTCTTTTTACTCCTGATTCGGGTTAATCCTCCACCCAGGTGAGTTTCAATGAAGTTTGAAACACCCGAAATCCTGGATGTGTGGGTTGAAACAACTTTACTAGGATAGCACAATTGAAGACCAAGCTGGGAGCGTTTGAAGACCTCTTGCCCGAAAAGCTCACCGCCCCTAACCCTGCGCTCAAGTTAAATTTCTGGCAACTTTTCAGCTATGAAATCGACAGACCCAACTAAAGATCCCAAACACATTGAACCTATGCAACTTGAAAAACTTTCGGCTCTGGCAGAGACTTGCCTTCATCCTGAAACATCTCAATTAGCGACTCAATCACCTCCTGACCATGAGTGACTGCCTCTTGATAGGTTTTGCCATCAGTGCAAGGCTGCTTCACCACCTCGGCAAAATCGGGTAGTATCACGACAAAGCATTGATCTGCCTCAGACCACTGAAGCACCATGCCGTACTGTGCGCTCATTCTGTTTCCTCCTGCGGTTGCTCTAGTTTTGACAAAGCATCTTTGACCTGTTGCTCCAAGTAGGCTGGGGTGTCATCGCCATCCTTTCGGGCAATAACAATGCGCCCATCCCAGTCAGGGTGGAACCAGACCGTGTGGCTGCCCTTTGCCTGTCGGTAATCAAATCCGGCTCGTTTCAAGATTTTCTTGGTTTCTCTAATCTTCTTGGGCATCGTCGCTTACTATCATTCCCCTTCTTACATTATCCCCAGCAGTGGCAAGACCTGAAAACTGGAGTAGTAAGCGTCGATCTCACACCTTCAAGGAGTCAATACCAGCCCTTCAACGCCGACTTCTAGCCGAACGACTTTTGCAGGTTGAACTCCGGTTTTGGGCGGTAATGACATTCCTCCATTTGTGGTGACGTAGATTGAGGTGCGATCGCGCTCAGTTCGACCAAAGGCTAACGCAGTGCTTCCAGTCATGCCTTGCTCAACTTCGGCGATCGTTGTGATCGTGCCATCGGGCGCAATTCGCACCACGCTGTCATAAATGTGGGTCGTTCCATACAAATTGCCCTGCACATCAAACGCAAAATCATCAATGTTGGCGTTTTGCACAAAGATTTCTGGCGCACCAGGATTGCCATCCGAGCTAATGGGAATGCGAACTAAGTGCTGGTATTGCGTATTTGAGGCATAGAGAATTCCCTGGAAAATCTTCAGTCCATTAACTGCGGGGATCGGGTTTTCAAGACTTCGCCGATCGAGCAGATCATGCTCTAGCCAGACTTTTGCTGATTTTTGGGCGGCATTAAATTCCCAAATGGCACCGAGATAAGAATCTGCGATCAGATAGCGATCGTCCATCAGATGAGTCATGCCGTTGAGAAAAAGCGCGTCGGCGATCGTCACCAGTGTCTCGACTCCGCTCTCAGCCACTTTAAAGACGGCTGAAACTCCCTGACTGGTTACCCCGGAGACGAGCAGATTGCCCTCTTTATCAAAGGCGATTCCCGCAGTTTTTCCGTCAACTCTGGCAAACTCGCGTCGCTGTCCAGTCGGACTGATTTCGTAAATGATCCCATCTTCGTAGCTCGTGACAAAAAGAGTGCCGATCGCGTTGATTGCGATGTTTTCTAGAAACGTGTTGACGGGAAACTCAGCGAATAGGAAGTCGGGCACGATCGCGCTGGGAGTATTGTCAAAGATGGGCGGAAGTTGTGGATTACTCAAGACGGAACTCCTGATCTTAAAGATCTATCTCTGCTGAGATTCTGCATAGGCATCATACACGGCGCGGACGGTATACCAGTTTAGAAAAATCCGGGCGACTTGCTCGGCGAGTTGGGGTTTGCCTTGTTGAATCAGCCAGCGAATTAAAGGAGCCAGCGTGCGTTCGTTAAGGCGACCTCCGATCGTCAGCACCTCCCACAACACTCGACTAATCCACGTCATTTGAATCATCATTTTCACGTCCCAAGTTGGGTGTTTTTGATAAAACAGTACGCCCATTCGACCCCGCTGAATTTCTTTGTCAATCATGTCGGGGATCTGTTCTAAAGAAAATGGCGGATGCCAATGATAGCCGACTGCATCGGGACACTTGATCAGCGTTAATCCCAGTTTCTTCAACCGGACTCCTAACTCCAAATCTTCCCAACCGTAGAGTTGAAAGCCTACGTCAAACAATCCCGCTTTTTCGAGCCAGTGCCGAGCGATCGCCACATTCCCCGTCGCAAAATAGGCGGCTGAAAAATCCGTCACCTTAAACGGTTCTGCGGTCGGATTGTCGAAATTGCCAGTGTTAATGACTCGTCCGTAAGTAAATAAGCGATCGCTCCCCAATTCTTTTTGACCCGCATCAAGCGCTGCTGCATGGGCACGAAGAAACACGGCTGTCACGACCAGATCGCTATCGATGAAAATGATTGTGTCACCGATCGCTTTCTCTACACCGAGATTTCGAGCCGCTGCCGCACCCTGATGATTTTGACAAAACAGCTTCACATGGGGAAATGCCGAGTCAGATTTCAGCCACTCGACCGTTCCATCAGTCGAGCCATCATCGACCACCACAATTTCATAGTCAGAAAAAAGACTGCTCGACTGCTGATTTTCTAGGGCTTTTAAGCACTTCTCTAAAATTGGCTGGCGATCGTAAGTCGGAATCACGACACTAAAAAACACGGCTTTCCTGCACACGGGACGTTATCAGTATCTCTTTTTGG
Source organism: Phormidesmis sp. (assembly GCA_043772715.1). Lineage (GTDB taxonomy): Bacteria > Cyanobacteriota > Cyanobacteriia > Leptolyngbyales > Leptolyngbyaceae > Phormidesmis_A. The sequence continues at coordinate 12,396 of JAYVFW010000125.1, forward strand.
CTCACAATTCTGTGCAACTCCCGACATAATCTGGCGCAGATTCGATAGATAATGTATCGTCAATCGTTACTACCAATTGAGAAAATTCATGGGTCGTGCTAATAAGGTTGTCCTGGCATATTCGGGTGGAGTTGATACGTCTGTCTGCATTCCTTACCTCAAACAGGAATGGGGCGTTGAAGAAGTGATCACACTGGCAGCAGATCTCGGTCAAGGGGACGAATTAGAGCCAATCCGCGAAAAAGCCCTGAAGTCCGGCGCGTCTCAATCTCTGGTGATAGACGCTACTCAGAATTTTGTCAAAGATTACGCCTTTCCAGCGATTCAAGCCAACGCGCTTTATGAAAATCGCTATCCGCTCTCTACGGCGCTGGCTCGTCCTTTAATTGCCAAGTTGCTCGTCGAAGCGGCTGCCGAATATGGAGCCGATGCGGTCGCTCACGGCTGCACCGGAAAAGGCAACGACCAAGTGAGATTTGATGTCGCGATCGCCGCGCTCAATCCCGATCTCAAAGTCCTCGTACCCGCACGAGAATGGGGCATGAGCCGCGAAGAAACGATCGCCTATGGAGAGCGATTCGGCATTCCTTCCCCCGTGAAGAAATCATCGCCTTACAGTATCGATCGCAATCTGCTAGGTCGCAGCATCGAAGCTGGACCGCTCGAAGATCCCTGGACGGAAGCCTTAGAGGAAGTTTTTGAGTTAACGAAAGAGATCGCCGACACGCCCAACGAGCCAGAATATGTCGAGATTGGCTTTGAGAAAGGGATTCCTGTCAGTCTTAACGGCGAGATGCTGAATCCGATCGAGCTGATCACCCAGTTAAATAAAAAAGCCGGGGATCACGGATTCGGTCGCCTTGACATGATGGAAAACCGTCTCGTCGGCATCAAATCACGAGAGATTTATGAAGCTCCGGCGCTGCTAGTGCTGATTCACGCCCATCGCGATTTGGAAAGCTTGACCCTAACCAAAGATGTGACCCAATACAAACGGGGGATCGAAGAAACCTATTCCAATCTGGTCTACAACGGTCTTTGGTACAGTCCGCTCAAAGGGGCATTGGATGCCTTTGTTAGCCAGACTCAAGAGCGGGTTTCGGGAACGGTGCGCGTCAAACTGTTTAAGGGAAATGCGATGATCGTGGGTCGCCAATCCAGCAAAACCCTTTACACGCCCGAATTGGCAACTTACGGATCTGACGATAAGTTTGACCACAAAGCGGCTGAAGGTTTTATCTATGTTTGGGGTTTGCCGACTCGCGTTTGGTCACAGAATCTGCGAGGGTAGTTTCAGGCTTGATTAAAGAAGGGCGATCGCACTTTGAATTGTGGATTGGATAGGGTTGGTTATTTGCAATGACGATGAACACGGCGGTGCTATGCCCCTACGGTTTGATTCACGATCGTTTGGGGCGATCGTCCCTTTTTTGTTCAAATTCAAAAATTATTCACCGTCACTCGCAGGTTGCTGATCTACCACAGCCGTAGCTTCTTGTTTTGCCTTGCGAGATTCTAGCCAGAGCGGAACCACAATCCAGGCGACGACGATTAGTAGAGCGACGATCGTAAACTGCGATGCCAGTCCAATCAGCTTCTCTAACGGCACCACTTGACCCGCAAAGAACGCTAGTGACACCATCACCGATGCCCAAGCACACGCCCCAGCGACGTTGTAGCCCATAAACTTCCAGTAGGGCATCTCGGCAATGCCAGCCAGCGGACTTGCGAAGATTCGTAGTAAGGCAATAAAGCGACCAAACAAAACGGCTTTTCCGGCATTTTCGCTGAACTGCGATCGCAACTTTTCTAACTGCGCTTCACTCATCCGAAATAGGCGACCCACCTTTAGCAACATTGCCCAGCCACCATAGCGACCAATCCAATACCCACAGTGACCGCCTACTATCGCACCTGCGGCGGCAACCCCTAAAACTAGCCAGTAGTTAAGCTGATCGTTTCCGGCTAAAAACCCTCCAGCTAACGTGACCGTTTCTCCCGGAATCGGCAACCCCAAGTTTTCTAACAAAATTCCAAAAAAAATCGCCCAGTAGCCATACTGTTGAGCAACTTCCTGAATAGCTTCCGGCGAGATGAAGTCGAGTGACATACCAGCAACCTTTACAAAGCTTAACCTACGTCGATCTTGACTTGATTCTATAGATCCGTCAATCCCAAAAATGGAATTCTCTGGTCTTAGGATCGTGGATTAAATAACCTGTCAATCTTGTAATTAAATTCTTGATTCGTCATGGCTGAGATCCTCACCCCCTAAATCCCCCATTCTTGGGGGACTTTGAGCCAAGATTCCCGGTTTCAAAGTCCCTCAGAATGGGGGATTTAGGGGGCACAAGCCGACTCAAATGGAGCAATCAAAGAACTTGTACACTCTAGTTGAGTCCGAGAAGTTGCACCTTAATAAATCCACGTTCCTTAGATAGAATTTCTGATTTTATAGTCTGGAAGGAGACTTTTTATTGAATCGGCGTGTAATCGACTCCAAAATGAAGATTCCGTAAAACTTTAAAAGAATCGGGCTTTGTCCGGGAATCTAATCTTTATAGTTGTAGCAAGCGTTAAGTAAATCTACTTAATTATCTGAAAAACCTTCGCTGTCCTTATCCCAAAGCATCAGCGTACGTTTAAAACAGCTAGCCATAGTTATTCAGACCAACGAAATCATTATTAGGAACGAGTTTATGATTTCTAGAGGACAAATTGAGGAGATTCGACTTCAGCCCCAAGGTCGCTTAGACCTACAAGGTGGAGAGCGGCTTCAGCAACAGCTTGAAACGATCGCTCCCAGGCGCTATGAGATTTGGGTGATTGACCTCTCAGAAGTAGAGTTTATTGACAGCCCTGGTTTGTCTGCCCTGATCAGCGGGCTAGAGCTTGCTAGAGAATCGAACGCCCGTCTTGTTCTTTGCAGTTTACGACCCTCAGCACGACTGATCTTTGAAATTACTCAACTCGATCGTGCCTTTGACATCTTTGAGAGCTACGATGCTTTGCTGACTACTCTTGTCATTCCAGAATCCACTATTCCTACAAGTCGCTCAATGAGGGTTGAAAAACTTGGTATTTACTAACCGGAGCGATCGTTAAGTCTAGAATCGGAGTATTGGTTAGACAATGCCAATGACAGGCGAATAAGTTGGGCAACTGAACGTTAAGACTCGCGATCGCAGGTGCCGCCGGAAATGGAAATAGGCGATCGAAGAAAACCGTTTCTCCAACAAACCCAAACTGCATCAAATAAGTGGCAGGCGTTGCTGAGATCAATTTCAACAAACGCTGCCCCAATTCATAAAGGGGCTGACGATATCGATCAGGCAGGTGAAACGATTGAAGATAGCTGAGTGAATCAATCGACGTGATTGCCTCCGCGTAAAGTGACCCTTTTGAAGTCAGTACGATCGGCAGCCAAGCCCTTCCGACTCCGGTAGGGAAGTGCAGATCTTTCTCCACCCGTTGCCGTAGCCCCACCAGATCGCGGCAGTCCTGATAAATGCCACTTTGAGAAAATTCTAGAGACGCTGGAATATCCAAAGTTAGGGGACATAACAGAACGTTCTCTAAGCAAATCGTACCGTCCGTCAACTTTTGCTGAAGACGGGCGATCGTTTGCACCCCTACTTCAGTGTGTTGAACAGTCACCTCGTTTAGAGATGAAAGCGCTTCGATAGTGCCGCTTAAGTCTTGAGTATGAGGAGTGACAGAGGGCGCAAGAATTGCCTGTTTCAAGGCTTCACCCAGCAAATCGGACTCCTCATCGGTCACGATCAGAACTTTAGGCATTGCCAAAGCTAGGCAGCGAAACGTCCCCTTCACGAGGAAAGCTCGGTAAATCTAGATGAGAGGTGCGACGAGTTCTGACGGCCAAACGGTAGCTGACGCTTTGCAACTCGGCATGAAGCTGGCGATTTTCTTTCTGCACCAACGCAACTTTTTCACGCACCGGAGCCATTCGCTCGGCAAATTTTTGTTTATAGATTTTGGGCAACTCTTGAACGACTTGCTCTAACATTCGCGCCCGATCGGTTAATTCTTGCACCGACTGCCGCAGTTGATAGATTTCGCCATCTCGTTCAGAAATCTGCTCTTGATAGAACGTGACTTGCTGCTCAACGTTGTGCAGTTGCTCGCGCAGTGCCCGCATTTCTTCTAAATGACGCTCAGGTGAAATATCGGACGCTGGCATAGAAGCAGCGTTGCCTTTGACAAGCCGAAACAGCTCTTGAGAAAGTTGCTGAACGAGTCGATCGCGCATCTGTAATTCTTCTTGCAAACGCACAACCTCGACTTGCAGGGGTTGAACCGGGGGGATATCAGCTTGGGTCACTTACTCAGTTACTCCGTTATGAATGGGTGATTTGCTTGAGATTTTCTTCCCAGAGACGGGGAGGAGAAGCGCGACGAATCTCACGCCAAATTGCAGTTGCCGCTAATGTACCATCTGCAACCGCAATTGAGATCTGATTTACGCCCTCTTTTAGGTCTCCCAAGGCGAAAATTCTGGAGTGAGAGGTGCGACACATACTATCTGTGACCAAATTTCCTCCTTTCCACTCTAGATCTAGCCCTTTTAAGTATTGGTTAAAGAAGTGAGAACCCATCGCCACTAGTCCGTTTTCAAGCTCTACCGTCGAGTCGTCTTCTAGCAGAACCCCGGTCATGTGGTGATCGTGCCCTAAAAAGCGTCGAATTGGCGTTTCGACCAGCGGGTAGCCATGCGCCTGTAGCTTTTCGCGCATTTCTTTTCCGACTTCGCACAACCCTTGTGTAAATACGGTGATGTAGGGCGTGAACCAGTTCAGCACAAAAGCCGTGTTGATCGCGGCTTCTATATTCACAAACAGACCGCACTTTGTGTCCCCTATCTCGTAGCCATCACAGATCATGCAGACGTGCAGGTTATAGCCCGCATAGTCGTAAACATTCTGCATATCGTCTAGCTGGGGCAAATGGTCAATCAACCCGCTAGCGGCAACCAGATATTTAGAGCGAAACACTGGGTAGGCGCTGTCTTTCTTGCCCACTTTGACCTTGACTGCAAACGTGTCTCCTTCATCTTGAACATCTTCGACAAATCCGGGTAGGTAGTCACCGTCTAGGGATAGAAGATGCTCTTGCCCCTGTTGGAGGATAGCGCGTCCGGGTGTGGTAGGAGGCAACCCTAAATAATTTCGCATATCCTGCATCCAGAACGATCGCCCGCGACCTTTCTCAATCACTAAGGACGAAAGACGGTATCGTTGCAGATAAAGAGCGGCTGACAACCCCCCTGCGCCACCGCCAACGACGATCGCATCATAAACTCGATCGAGCCGCTGGTCTAGATTTT
>JAYVFW010000126.1:0-5597 GCA_043772715.1 Phormidesmis sp.
CTGATTGCAACCGCTTTGCACCTAGTTAATCCTGAGCATTTACGCAACTGGTTCGCAGACTGTTGTTACTGTACTTCATAAGCCTGAAATGCGCTGTAGGATTTCAAGGATTACAAAATGAGTTTGACAACATTCATCTGCCGCATAAAAAGCCGAGAGGCAAAGAATTGAGCGACCAACAGAAGCAAGAGAACCGAGAATTTAGCCGTCAACGAGTCAAATGTGAACATGCCCATGCAGGCATGAAGCGCTATCACGCAGTATCGGACGTTTATAGGAATCGTGTGCCTGATTTGGATGACCGTTTGATGTTAAATGCCGCAGGCTTGTGGAACTTCTATTTGGATGCAGCATAGGGGAGAGGTGAATTTGGAAAACCCTGCCAAACGCTAGTTTTATTTCCCAACAACTCTATTGGTCAGAAATATGTGTATAGAACTGAACCCTTGGCTCACTGCCATATTTTGGGTTGATATTGCCCCCACGCTTTGCGTGTCCACCGGATTGGAAGCGCTGACCATCCGATGATGAGGTAGTACCATCTCCCCAATTTGTGGCAAAAGGCTGTTTGAGTTGAGCATTGACCAATTCAGCTAGAGCCGAGGAGTATGTCTCATCCCGGATGTGCCATGCCTGTAGCCAAGACAGTTTGGCATAAGTCACGCTTGGGCAAGACTCCGCCATTTTGGTCAGTCCAAGGTTGATCGCATCAGCCAAAATGACGCTCAGCAACAGTGTTTTGTCATGAACGACATCTCCACTTTTGAGATGAGTGAAGTAGCCTGTAAAATCTGTCCACTCGTCAACTTCCATCAACAATTCGGTGATTTTGATAGGTGGAATTAGCCCATATGCTTTCTGCATCAGCGCCTTTGCTTCATCAGGGACGGCTTTGTCCAGTGGGGTAATTTTCAATCTAGATCCGGCGATGACGGCATCCGGCAGTTCATTAGCTACCGCCATGCGATTGACTGCTTGCAGCTGCTCCTCCAAGAACAGCAATCGGTCGTGCAAATATTTTTCACAATCATCAGTCACTGCTGGCGACAATTCATCGCTCTGTTTGAGCGCTTCAAACTGGTCAGCAGGTAACAGATACTCATTGAAGTCTTTGAACTGGCGTGAACCCTTGACCCAAACATCGCCAGACCGTAGTGCGTTTCTGAGTTCCGATAGAGTACAGAGTTCATAGAAGCGTCTATCTACACCATCATCTTTAACAACCAAGCGTTTCCAGCGTTTCTTGACGAAACCAGTGGGAGCCTCCTCTGGTACTTTGCGTAAATCGCACTCATTCATGACTTTCAGTATCTCGACAGCTTCAAGCACCGCTCGCGCAGCCGGCGCAGATCTGAACTGCAAAGTTTTCAGGAGCGCAGGCGAATAACGGCGAATCTGTGAATAGCTGGTCCCAATTCGGTACAAATAGTCAAAGTCTTCAGCCTGGGCGAGATTCTGAGCTTCGGTCAAACTCTGTGTAAAATCGTCCCAGGAAATTACAGACTCAATGGCTGCGAATGGGTCAGCCCCAGCTTGCTTCGCTTCCAATAGCGCATTACCGATGAGATAGTAGAGCCGTACTTTGTCATTGATTGCCTTGCCAGCCTGTTGGAATTGCGCCTCATGGTTATGTTTGGCGCGATTGAAGAGCTTGCCGATAATTCGGTCGTGGAGATCGATGATCTCGTCAATCACAGTAGCCTTGGCTTCAATCAAGATTGCCACCATGGTTGCATAGCGACGCTCCGTCTCGAATTTTGCCAAATCATTAGGAGCCATCTGTCCCCCTTCACGCGCCAGTTTTAGCAAGCGATTTTGGTGTACTTTCCGCTCAATGCCGTCCGGGAGTCCCAGTGATTGCAAAACATTGAGGCGTTCGATGTGTTCCAGGATGTGCTTAGCATTTGGTGCGGCAGGCGACTGGCGTAACCAAGCCATGATGGTAATTTTGGTCTCTGCTTTGAGTTTGAGGAGTGCGTCGAGATTCTGGCGATGGGTCTCTGAAAGTGGCTCAACTAAGGTCTGGTAAATGCTTCTATTGCCGCGTGTGATGGACTCAGCACAAATCCGTTCAATGACGCTGAGCGGTGGAATAATCACTTTCTGTTGACGCAGAGAGTCTAGAACCTGAACAGCCAAGGTGATTCCCTTATCAGTTTGCAAGGCTAATTCAGTCAATGCTTGTACCGTCGTCCGAAAGTTGGAAAGGCTAAAGGGGGATAGACCTAGATAAGCTCGTAATTCCAGCAGATGCTCACGCCTCGTCTCTTTGCGCTGGGCATATTTAGACCAACAAGATACCTCAATGTTTAATTGTTTACCAACGCTCAATAACAGAGCGGGTGGTACGTCTTCATCGATAGGCAAGGCATACCCCGGATATCGAAGGTAACAGAGTTGTATCGCAAAACCTAGCCGATTATGGTCACTCCGCCGCTGTCGAATCAATGATAAATCAAGCTCATTGAAGGTATAGTATTGAATCAAATCATCCTCACGATTGGGCAGCGCCATTAAGCGCTCCCTTTCAGCATCAGAAAAAATAGAGCGGCGGGGCATAATCTTGTTCTTGAAAACGTGCGTTTCTGAGAAGCTCCCCAGTCTTCTACTAGCTATCCGTCAAGTCAAGGGTGTAAGGTTCTCGAAAATCACTCTTGAAATGACATTCTTGTTTTCACCTCTTTTCATGAGTTTTAAGAAGACTATCTAGTCTGGAGTAGTTATGCTAGTGGGCTATGCCCGTATTTCTACCCAAGATCAAAATCTTGACCTGCAACGCGATGCTTTGCTCAAAGCAGGATGTCAAAAGTTCTTTGAGGACAAAGTAAGTGGCACTCGGGCAGATCGTCCAGGGTTGAATAAAGCGCTGGAACTGCTACGCGAGGGCGACACATTGGTGGTCTGGAAACTAGATCGCCTGGGTCGTAGCGTCAAGCATCTCGTCGATTTGGTGGGTGAATTGGCTCACCAAGGGGCTCAATTTAAGAGCCTTACCGATTCCATTGACACGAGTACACCGTCGGGGCGCTTCTTCTTTCACGTCATGGCAAGTCTGGCTGAAATGGAGCGGGAATTGATGGTGGAGCGAACTCGTGCGGGGCTGCAAGTAGCTCATCAATTGGGTCGCAAGAGTGGTCGCAAGCGTAAGATGACGGATAGCAAGATTGCATCAGCAAAAAGTCTTTTGGCGAGTGGCGTTCTGCCTAACGATGTGGCAAAAAATCTAGGGGTGTCAGTTCCTACGCTTTATCGTTGGGTTCCCGCTTCATCTCGCCCTTAGCCTACAAAATTTTCCGAATTCTGAGGTGACCCCAAGTTAAAAGCGTTTGCCTCAGACTTGTGCGATCTGGTCGCATCTCAATCTGTGAACAGTGATCCGATCGAGGTGCAGGCTGATCGCACCACAGATACAGACACTTCTTCAAACACTTCTTTTTCAGAACTACAAACGGTTGTTGTTTCACAAATTGATCAAAGTTTTGAGAACACCAATGCTCTGGAAATGACAGATTGTGACCAGGTTTCTGGAGTAGAAGTCAGTAGCGCTCAAGCAAACAACTTTTCCCCGGCTAGTTTTGGGAAGAATCCAGACGTTCGACGCGCCGAGTTCCCAGAACTGATTGACGCAGTGGCTCAGGCGATCTCTCATTCCTCCGGCTCCCCCTTGCCGATCGCTTTAACGACAGCGATTTCCGAGTTTCCTGAACGGGTGCAGCCTGCGATCGTCTACCTACAACATCAGCAGCAGCGACACCCGATCCAGAATCCGGTTGGCTACCTGTATAGAACCCATTTGACATCTTCTCCTGTAGCCGTAAGCCCATTGCCATACAGGTTTCACATTTTTTGCCTTCCTTAACCCATGATTTTTCGTCTTGTGGCTATTGCGTTCTGTGAGACAGCTGGGCTGTCCGCCTGATTTTTCAAGGGAAGATGTCAAAGGGGTTCTATAGAGCGATCGTCGAAGGGTGGAACCTATCCCTTCCACAACCTGCCGCGATTGTGATGCCTGCTGGTTTTAGAGAATGGTTTGATTGGGCAAAAGCAACCGGGTTGGCGATCGCCGCAACGGTTATGGAAGAAGTTCATCAAACATTGCACGTTGAGGATGGCTGGTTGCCCACAGAACGGTTGATGCAGCAGCATCCAGTAAGGGCACTCAGTCAAACTATGGTGTTTCCATTCAATTGATCTCTCCAGCGAGTGGAGACCAACTTATATTTCAACTTATATGGCTCGATCGGTTACTTAGATCCATACTCCGATACCCGCTTGAGAGCATAGAAATGTCTAGAAAAGCAAGGCGCTCTAAACCACGCCTCTTTCACATTCATGCTCATAAAACCTATGACCACGATTTATATTGCCCACCCTCAGACAGAGCTAAAAATTCAGTCTCGTCAACTTCAAGTCTTCCATCAACAACAATTTTGGGCGTTGCTGAATGGTGATATGAATTGCCCCCCTAGCCCCCAAGTTTGAGGGGAACCGGAATCTTAAAGTCCCCCAAACTTGGGGGACTTAGGGGGCGAAAGGATTCAGCCTCGATAGACAGATTCATACTTCGATTCAGCAACGCCCAATTTTGCTTTGCAGTGCCGATTCACCACATTAACCAACTGGTGATTTTGGGTCAGCAGCCTTGGACACGCAAAGCCGCTAACCTCGCGCTGTCTCTGCACATCCCAGTTCTTTATTTTGAACCCGATGGACGCTGCGTAGAATATCTCAGTTCTGACTCTTTTAAGCCAGCTAAGTATTCAACTGTGCAAAGGCAGCGCGCACTTCGTGGAGCGGAGCTACCGCGCAAGGCAGAGTTTACCCGCAGCACTGCCGAAAGCTTGGTTCGTGCCAAACTTCATAATGCACGAGTGTTGCTGCTGCAACTTAGCCATGATCCTCAGCCCACCACGGTGCAACAAGTGCTTAACCTCCTGCAACGCCTCTTAGACGATCTGCCGATGGCACCTTCCTTGATCGCCCTCAAGCACCATGAAAGTACCGGATCTTCCTTTTACCGGGCTGCCCTATTCATTCCGATATCGCAATCAGGGACTCAACCCCATTCAGCGATTGACCAATCTGGGAACTGCTCTCCTCAGTCAGCGCATTCAAACCATTTTGCAAACCGTCGGTCTAGATTTAGACATTGCCAACCTCCATCTAGATTCCATCACCCGTCCGCCTCTCGTCTGCGATTTTTTGACTGAATTTCAAGGCTCGATCGTCGATCGCTTAGTCATGGATCTTCTTCAATCCACCCAAATTGTTCCCGATGACTTTGTTGGGTTTAAGCAAGGCATCTTTTTGTGTCCTGATGCGCTAGAACGCTTTATTCAACACTGGGACACTGCTCTCTCGACTGAGGTTCAGCATCTTTACGCGGGCAAGATCAGCTACCACCAGTGCATAGAGACTCAGGCAGATGAATACATTGCCTGCCTTCTTGAAGATCAAGACTTTTACCGTCCGATGCTCTTGAAGCTCTAACCGAAGTCTCCGGCTTTTTCACAGAGCCGGAAATTTTTAACTCCCTAATTCGGCGTTGCTGAATGTAGGTATGAATCGTTGAGTCATTGCATCCTCGTAGCCCCCTA
>JAYVFW010000127.1:0-5584 GCA_043772715.1 Phormidesmis sp.
AGTTAGACTTGGAGCCAACGTTGATTCAATCCCATCCCAACTACCAAGACCTATGCAACTACGGCGTTATCGCCGCTTGAATTTGTCCGGAGTATTGAATTAAAGAAGCGTGCATGATTGCTTTGAGGGATAGGTTTAGATGGAGGCTGGAAACTTCGATTAACTACGCAACTCGATCGCCCGGAAAGGTAGATGCAACAAAAGTTCTTGATACCCATCTTTTTGCTCTTGAGTGGGAGACGGGAAATATTTCCTCAAGTCATCGAGCAGTCAACAAGATGGTTCTTGGATTGTTACGGGGTGTTTTTCTGGGTGCTGCTCTGGTACTCCCAAGTAGAAAACTTTATCCTTACCTGACTGATCGAATTGGCAATTATGAAGAGCTAGAGCCATATTTTGATGTTTGGCGGGCAGTCCGACTCGAAGAGGGGTTTCTTGCAGTTTTCGTGATTGAGCACGATCGAGTAGATAGTAACGTACCAACAATTACCAAGGGGACAGATGGTCGTGCATTGATCTAAATGCTTCTAGACAAAAGCTATGTAGAGTAAGGAATGGGGAATTGTGATGCAGTCATTTTCGTTTTACGCTGCTTCAGTTTCTTGTTTCCCCTTGCCGATTCCCATTGTTCAATAATTCCGTTAGCTAAATCGGTCAATCGTTCTATTGCTGGTTCTGTGTCCCCGATTTCTGAACCAATCCAATAACGGTGTAGTTTTTCTGCTGCATAAAACGTAGTGCCAGAACCCCCGAATGGATCAACCACAATTTGACCTGGATTGGATGCCATAGCGATAATCCGTTCCAACATGATAGGAGCGAGTTCGTTAGAAGCTCGTTTTTTATGCCGACGATGCCGAACGGGTGGAATATCAGTCCACATTTCCTCGGCTAATGTCCACAACACTTCATTAGAGTCAGCTTCAGGGGTATCTTCCCAAACATCCTCTGGCATATCCCAGACATCCATCAAATTGATACCTTTTTCGTTGAGGCTTTTGCGGTGCCCACCATAATCACGAATTTCTCCACCACAGTGCCGACAAACTTGAATGGGTGTATAAATTTTATTGAAAACTGCCGGCTCCCCTTTTGTGTAATAGATTAGCCCGTAGTGAGCAGGAGACATCTTTTTACCTCTGGGAAAAGCCTTCGGCATCCTGCAAGCAATCCAGTGTCGAAACCGCATTCCTTTTTGATTAAGATATGCACCGTACTCCATGCACCATTTGGGTAGATTAAATACAAATAAACTTCCACCTGGTTTAAGCACTCGAATGCTCTGATCAAGCCATTGCTGAGACCAACCTAAATACTGATCGACTTCCATTTGATCATTGACACCTTCACCGTATTGCTTTCCGAGGTTAAAGGGTGGATCAGCAAATACAAGATCTACAGACTCGTCAGGTAAAGCTGACAGAAATTTAAGACAATCTCCTTGATAGAGGATGCCATGCTCACTCATATAAACCTGCTGCAATCCTTGTTGATTCTCAACATCAGAGGTGATCGCTTGAAACGGGAGCATTGACTTAGCCTTTAGTGCGTTATTACTGCTTGAGCTTACAAATTCTATTGACAATTGTCAATAGAATCTTCTTGAGAAGTTGTACTACGGGGTTGATAAGGTTTTCCAGTAGGTTGATTCTTATATCTCTCTAACTCAGCGGATTCTATATAGTAGTAACGTCCAAGTCTATGAGCTACAATCTGACCATTCTTAATTAGGTCGTGAACTCGCTGACGAGTTACATTAAGTAGTTTCGCAGCTTGAGCCACAGAGAGTAATTCAAGGCTGTCATTTGAACCGGAGTCTGTCATACGCTAGAGATGTTTGAGAATCGAGATTCTGACTTTAGAAATCAATATTAAACCTAAGGCAAAAAATCCAGTGAACACTAAGCCGATCGCCACTATGAACCGGGATGTAGCCATCCTAAGAACGTCTGCAATAACAACCAAACATTTAACCCCGCAATCACAATTGCGACTGCATAAGCCAGTATTTTGAGCCAGCGAGGATTGACAAACTCTCCCATTAGGCGACGATCGCTGGTGAACATCACGAGCGGAATCACGGCAAAAGAAAGCTGTAAACTCAAAATGACCTGACTCAGAATTAACAGGTTGGTCGTGCTACCTTCACCCAAAAACACAATGGTCAGCAGGGCTGGAACAATTGCCACCAGACGAGTCAGCAAGCGTCGCATCCAAGGTTTTAGTCGAATTTGCAAAAACCCTTCCATCACAATCTGTCCGGCTAGGGTGCCAGTCAAGGTAGCGTTTTGTCCTGATGCCAAGAGCGCGATCGCAAAGAGAATACTCGCAGGCGCAAACCCCAGCACGGGAGACAGCAACTTGTAAGCAGTTTGAATTTCTGCTACATCCTGATAACCGGAAAAGTGAAAGGTCGCCGCAGACAGAATCAAAATAGCCGCGTTAATAAATAGAGCGATCGATAACGCGACGGTTGAATCGATCGTGCCAAACTTAATGGCTTCGCGCTTTTTCTCAGGCGTTTCTTGCCAATCGCGCGTCTGAATAATGGAAGAGTGTAGATAAAGGTTGTGGGGCATGACAGTTGCTCCTAAAATCCCAATGGCAATAAAGAGCGCCTTCGGATTTCGCACCACTTCTGATTGAGGAATAAAGCCTTGGAACACACCACCCAACTCAGGACGAGCCACAATCAATTCAACAATAAAGCAACTACCAATCACAGCAATGATGGTAATAACTAAAGCTTCGATATAGCGGAAGCCTTTGCTTTGCAAGAACAAAATCACCAAGACATCTAAAGCTGTGATGCAAACACCGATCGCTAACGGAATGCCAAACAAGAGCTGTAGCGCGATCGCACTGCCGACTAACTCTGCCAAGTCACAGGCAGCGATCGCAATTTCACACAGAATCCACAAGCCGAAACTGACACGCGGACTGAAATAGTCCCGACAAGCTTGTGCCAGATCTCGTCCTGTTGCTACGCCCAGCTTGACACAAAGCGCCTGCAACAAAATTGCCATCAAATTAGAGAATAAGATGACACTCAGCAGCATGTAGCCAAACTGGGCACCGCCTGCTAAGTCAGTTGCCCAGTTGCCAGGGTCCATGTAGCCGACTGAAACTAGGTATCCGGGTCCTGCATAAGCCAACATTTTGCGCCAGAAACCACCTCGATCAGGCACCTTAATGGTTCGATAAACTTCTGGCAGAGAAGGAATTCGTTCCAGTTGTGTCATTGTTTGCCATTTCATAATTCTTTCATTTTTTAAAGAGTAGCATGAGGGGAGGAAAATGAAACCACTATGAAACCGCTCAAATATAAACCTGCTCTACCTTATGTTGGTGAGCAACGTAGGAGAATACGCCTTCACAATTGATGATGTAGCCTTTGTCTGAAGGAATAGCTAGATAGCTTGTTTCAACTTGTCATCAACCGATCGAATAGCTGACTATAAGTTTTTGCATTTGCGTCAAGGAAATCGAACCTTGATCAAAACTAGACTTCGGCTAGCTGAGTGCTTGTATCAAAGACATTCTCCCGCTCCCCAATCTGATCTAACAGTTCTAAAAACTCGCGTTCAAAAGTAACTTGAGCGCGGTTTGTGTTGCCGCCAATGTAGAACTTACCGTCCTTTTGCAATGCCCAAATTTGGGAGTGAGACACATAGCTCATCATCGTGCTGATCATCAGCAAGCCAAAGCCTAGATAAACGATCGGAATCCCCGGATCGGCTTTGATTTGCAGCCCGGTGCTGCCGATGATGTCGGCGATCGCCAACGTTACGCCTTTAACTTGCACTGACATTCCTTTACGAACGGTCGAAATCAGCTTTCCATCAGTATCATAAATGAGCAGCAGCCCTTGTAAGTCTCTCGCAATCAGAGACACCCCATCACTCAAATCAGACTTGAGCGGAACCCATGTGCCCCAAACTCGACTGCCAACTGCATCTAGTTTCGCCATCGGAAACTGCAAGATTGGGCTTTTGTTGAGTTTGACTTGCACCGCCGCGATCGCCCAATCTGCCTGATAGAGCGTTACGCCATTGTGCTTGAGGGGTTCATTGACGTGAATCGTTTTGCGATCGACTTCTTTACCGTCGTTGTCTAGCACCGAGAGATCGGAATAAAACTGGTCGATTTCGCCCGTTGGCAAATAATCGATCCAAAAACGATTGACCTTCACCGCCCAATCCTTGGGAAATTGTGGCTCTGCCCACGGGCCCGCATCAATGATGTTGTTGATCAAGAACGTTGACCCACTCGGCGCTGATTGTTGAGCCATAAAGCCCGTCATTGCACCGACAACGCCACCGATTAAAATCAGCATCATGCTGACGTGGACAACGATCGGACCGATTCGCCCAATAATGCCTTTGCGAGCGTAGATCGTATCACCGCTGCGAAACACGCGATAGCGACGTTTTTCTAATAGAGAAATGGCTTTCTCTAGGGAGGCAGAATCAAACTCAGCACTCAGCGCAAATTTTTGAAACTGTCGCGGCTGCGTGTAAAACTTGCTGGTGTTGCGCGTAAACCATCGCAGCGCAGGCAACTGTCGCACAAAGGTACACGCGGTCAAACTAGAGCCAAATAAGATCAGCAGCGCTAGATACCACCAGGTGCGATAGACGTGATCGAATCCTGCAATTAGCAACACCTTCCAGGTGAGAAAACCAAACAGGGCGGGATGTTCGGGGTAGTTTGCTTGATAAAATGCTAGCGGCTGCCCTTGCTCGATCACGGTGCCCGTGATGCTAAATACGGCGATCGCTAACAGCAGCACGATCGCCAGTCGCAAATCTGCCAGCAGTGGCAACAGTTCTTTTTTAAAGTAGCGTTTAGGAGTCGATCCCAAACCGGATAGTTTTGTCAAAAACGAGCGATCTGTCGTCATATTTAATTAAAAAAATTAATTCTAGAGAGCAAAGAAAACACACCAAACCCCACGAGCAAACTACCGCTAACGGGATTAATCCAACCTGACCAGCGCCGCAGCTCTAACAGTTTTTTAATCGAAGCGGTGAACGTTCCGGCTAACACTAACGGAGCCACATATCCAGCGGTATAGCACAGCAGCAGCGTGCCGCCCACCAAGGGATCTTTCGTGGTTGAAATCCACGTCAATAACGTTGCTAAAACGGGAGTGCTGCACGGTGACGCGACCAATCCAAACGTTAGCCCGATCAGATAAGAGCGAACCCCAGCAGGCAAATCTTGCGAGATCCAATCGGTGCCGCCCCAGGATGGCAACTTTAAGGGCAACGCTTCTAACAGATTTAAGCCCATAATGATGGCGACGAAACTGACGACGATCGGCAACCCGATCCCAATTTGCCCATAGACTTGACCGACTACAGTGGCAAAAATTCCCAAGCCTGCAAGCGTCGTTGCCAGCCCTAGTGAAAACCAGATAGATTGTGCCGCGGCTTGCATCCGGCTTTTAGTTTCATAGCCGCCAATGTATCCAATCGTGATTGGCAACATCGATAACGTGCAGGGTGTCAGACTCGTGAGCAACCCGGCGGCAAAAATTACGCCAATGCTGGTCAGAGATAAATGGGTTAGCTGATTTGAG
>JAYVFW010000128.1:0-5580 GCA_043772715.1 Phormidesmis sp.
CGATGGAAACTGACGGCAAAGCGGTGCGCTTCATCTCGCAATCTTCGCAATAATTGCACTCCAGGTTGGTCTGCCTCGGTGGTAAGCGGCAGCGATTCACCCGGCAAGAAGATCTCTTCTCGCTGTTTGGCTAGACTCACGACTTTCACATCTTCTAGCAGGTTCATTTCTCGCAGCACGTTCACCACGGCAGAAAGCTGCCCCTTGCCTCCATCGATCATTACCAAATCAGGAAAATCAGCATAGGCAGACGTGTGGGATTTTAAGACCGAAGACTCGCTGCTCATCTGCTCACCTCTGGCTTTTGCCGCCGCATATTTGCGAAATCGACGGCTAATCACTTCTGCCATGCTGGCAAAGTCATCAGAGTGACCCGACATGACTTTGGGATTCTTGATTTTATAGTGACGATAGTGCTGTTTAGCGGGCAAACCATCGACAAACACAACCTGAGAGGCGACAGCATCCGAGCCTTGAATGTGAGAAATGTCATAGCCTTCTATGCGTCGTGGCAATTCTGGCAAGTCCAAAATCTCCGCTAGGTCGAGCGTGGCTTGAGCATTGCGATCGGCAAATCGCTGCGTTCTAGCCAGTTCATATCCAGCGTTGCGCTCGACCATTTCTAGCAGTTCTGCCTTCATCTGGCGTTGAGGAGCCACGATCGTCACTTTCCGCCCTTTTGATTGCGTCAGAAATTCTGCTAGCATCTCGGTTTCGGGTAACTCGTGCTGCACCAAAATCTCAGCCGGAATCTCAACCGGATCGACGCTCTGATAGTGTTCTTCTAAAACTCGCTGCAAAATTGCGCCGGGTTCGCCCGATTGAGAGTCGGCAACAAATCCCAGTCGCCCAACTAAGCGACCCGCCCGAATCTGGAAAAGCTGCACACAGGAATGGGTGTCATCGGCAGCAAGGGCGATCGCGTCTCGTGAAATGGTGTCATCAGGCAGGGCGACTTTTTGCTCGGCACCGAGCGATTTGAGTCCGATAATCTGATCGCGTAGACGAGCAGCGTGTTCAAAGTTGAGGGCTTCAGACGCTTGCTCCATCTGAGTAGTCAGCGTTTCTTCTAGCTCACTGGTTCGTCCTTGAAAAATCATCGCCACTTTCTGCACCGTCTTGCGATATTCTTCAGACGTGATCATCGCCTGACAAACGCCCGGACATCGCCCAATATCGTAATTGAGGCAGGGACGATCTTTAAACAAAGGCTGAGGACGTTGACGCAGTGGAAAAATCCGCTTGACTAAGTGCAGCGTCGTTCTCAACGTGCGAGAGTCCACATAAGGGCCATAGTAGCGATCGCGCTCTTTCCCCATTCGCCGCTTGCGCGTGATGAAAATACGCGGGTATTCTTCCGACCAAGTGATGCACAGGTAAGGATATTTTTTGTCATCTTTCAGCAGCACATTAAAGTGAGGCTGATGCTGCCTGATCAGATTTGCCTCTAATGCCAGCGCTTCGGCTTCGGTGTCAGTGACAATAAACTCGACTTCGACCACCTGACGCAGCATCAGGGCAATTCGGGGTCGCGTGTCGTGCCCATTGAAATAAGAACGAATGCGCGATCGCAGCCGCTTTGACTTACCGATATAGAGAATCTGATCGCTGCTGTCACGCATATAGTAGACCCCCGGTTCTTGGGGAATCTCTTTGATGCGCCCTTCGAGGCGATCGGGGTCTTGAATTAGAGGAACTGTTTTGTTCGTTGGAGTCACAGTGATTTGACGAATTGATAACCGTTGCAGCTCTGCATCTTGCGATCGGCAGTTGATCTTCTGGCGTTGCTGAATGCAAGTATGAATCTGTCTATCGAGGCTGAATCCTTTCGCCCCCTAGATCCTCCAATTTTGGGGGACTTTAAGATTCTGGTTCACCTCAAACTTGGGAGGCTAGGGGGGCAATTCATATTTGCATTCAGCAACGCCGATCTTCTTAGCGAATCTAGATAGCTTGAAAACGCCTTTGGCTTAAAGACTTATCTTCATATCCATACCCTCATCTTGAATTTTAAGCCAATAATCTTCATGAGCTGCCCTCGCTCTTCTACGTAATAGCTATAATTTGCGTATCAATTCAGACAAATCATTACTTACCTGTTATGAACATAGATGAGTTTGAAGCTCAAACTCGCGACAGACTAGAGCGCGCGCTCAATCAGCTACAAACCGCGACCTTGCTACTTGCTGCTCTAGAAATGCAAGTTTTAGAATCAGGAAATGCCATCAAAGCTCTCAGCAACGTCGTTGAAACTTTTATTGTTCAACAAAGAGATAGTGAGAGTGGTTCTCGCTCAAATTAAAGGCGCTCAAATAGGTGTATCTATCAAACTAGAGGAGTCTAGAAACCGTGGGAAACTGGAAAACCCTAGATTCTGGCTCCCCTCAATTCGATCGTAGCTAAATTTACATGAATTCGACGAGTTTTTTCGCTTCGTTGTCAGCAGATTTTGCCCCCCAAATCCCCATTCTGGGGAACTTTGAACCGGAAGTCTTGGCTTGAAGTCCCCCAAATTGGGGGATTTAGGTAGCTCCCCGGATTCATCATCGGAGCGAATCACTTCTGTCGAGCTGACGCTAAATTCAGTCAGGTGGATCGCCAAGCTCTTCGCGAATCGTATCCGTTAGTTGCGAAAGTCGAATTGGCTTCACTAAATAGCGACGAGCACCGAGGTCAAAAGCACGCTTTTGGTCTCGCTGAAACGCATAGGCTGAAACCACGATCGTCGGGATTTGCTTCCAGTCATCCCGCTGCTGCAACTGCTCTAGCAGCGTGTAGCCATCAACCACTGGCAACTTTAAGTCTAACAAAATTACTTGAGGGCAAAATTGCTCCAGTGTCGTCGCAAGCTGAGTGCCGTCCGCCAAAACGAACACCTCATATCCGCAGTAGTCCAGGTAGTCACTCATCAAGCGCCGATTGGCTTCATTGTCCTCAATCAAAAGAATTCGTATCGGAGAGTCTGATCTAGAGTCTTCAATTGTTGTCATCGCGTATGCACCCCTTGTTGACTATATTTTTGGTCAACTTTGAGAATTATCGGGAGCGATCGCAGCGGAATCAAGTAGCTCCGCTAAAGCTCGTATAAAATTTCATACTGTTAGATGCTCAGAATCAAGCAAGCTTAAGTAAATTTGCTGGAATTTCATTCAAAGTTCAAAGTGTAGATATTTCTTTGAGGCGCTCCTAGTGACGATAGCTTAACGGCTAATGGGTGGGAGTTCTTGGCGGGGTGGCTTTTCAGTTGACCAAACAAGCG
Source organism: Phormidesmis sp. (assembly GCA_043772715.1). GTDB lineage: Bacteria > Cyanobacteriota > Cyanobacteriia > Leptolyngbyales > Leptolyngbyaceae > Phormidesmis_A. Next base: position 3,260 of record JAYVFW010000128.1, read on the forward strand.
AAGGGGTACGCTGTGGTTCTCCCAGCATGACCACTGAACAAGTCATTTGCTGTGTAGCTTGGGCAGTAATGTTACTCACTGCCAGCCCTCCTCCACTGGAGTGACGACGAGAAAAGCGTAAAATCACTAAATCGTAGGACTTAGAGGTGTGGACGATCGCCTTGACCACATCATCATCTGGAATGATTTGAATCATAAAATCACTGGTTGGGGTGATTTTTTCTGCCAAGAGAGCTAGCTGTGATCGAATCCAGGCCATTTTGCTAGGAGACGTATTGCGATCGCAGATGTGCAGCAGTGTAATCTGCCCATGATTGGCAGCCGCCAGCACCTGAGCAAATTTTAAGACGGCGATCGACTGCTGAGTCAAATTCTCGATCGGCACCAATAGCCGCGATAAATTCATCGGGGAATCGAGCAATCGAGTCACCGCTACCGGGCAGTGAGATGCCCAGACGACACTATCGATCACATTGCCAAACAACCGCGCCTGAAAGCTGGTATGTTTCCCCCAGCCAACTACGACGAGGCTGGCATTCTGTTCTCGGCTGGCGCGGCTGATGCCTTGAGCAATGTTGTCATCAATCCGAAGCAGTGGTTCTGCAAAAACATCAAGGTTGCGACTGACTTCGAGGGCGTTGGTTAGCAGTGCTTGCTTTTGGGCGATCGCAGCATCAAGTTTCGGCACATCCATTCGAGGCTGAGAGAGGGCGATCGCGAGAGGTGCAATTCGTCCGCCTGCTTGCCTGACGATCATGGCGGCTAACTCTAATAAATTTCCTTCGGTGCGAGGGTTATAGATGGGCACAATGACTAATGGGCGCTCTTGCGAGTCTAGCCATTCTTCAGGTTGGGCTGGCTCGACGAGCGCAGTGTCTAAAGTGGTCAATTCAGCGGCAAATCGAGCCGTGAGAATGGGCCCTAACGTTGCGGTCACCAGCATTAAAACAATGACGCTATTCAAAACGCTTTCAGTCAATAACCCGGCTCGATAGCCCACGAGGGTGGCAGCTAAAGTGGCGGCAACTTGCGGCAGCGACAGCGACCACATCACCATCATTTCGCGCCAGTTATAGCTGTAGACCAGCTTTGCCAAGAGTGCCGCCCCAAACTTGCTGAGAATCAAGCCCACGACGATCGCGACGGTCAAACTCAAGAGCTGTGGCGTGGTTAAACTCTGAACGAAGGCAGGAATGCGAATCAGCAGCCCCATATCGATAAAGAAAATGGGAATAAACAGCACACTGCCAATAAAGATCACTTTCTCTTTAACCGGGCTTTCTCCCAACGCCCGATTGACCGCCAAACCTGACAGAAACGCGCCGACAATCTTTTCGACCCCAATCAGTTGGGCACCGACTGCTGCCAAAAAGACGGCTAGCAGCACAAATAAGAATTGACTTCCTTCTTCATCGCCAGTCCGCCGAAAGAATTCTCGTCCGGCTCGATCGAACCCTACCAGCACCACAACCGTATAGATAGCCAGTGACACCAACAGCGTCAACAGTTTGACTAAGGTAAAGTTGCCCGCATGAATGCCGATGCAGACGGCTAATACTAAGAGCGCTCCGATATCCGTAAAAATCGTGGCTCCGATCGTCACCGTCACCGCTTCATTGCCGACCACTCCCAGCCGACTGACGATCGGATAAGCCAGCAACGTGTGCGAGGCAAACAGAGAACCGATCAGAATTGAGGCATTCCAGTCGAACCCGAAGCTGCGCCCCACGATCGTGCCCGTAATCAGGGGCACCAAAAACGTAAAGGTGCCGAACCCGATCGATTTATTTCGAGTTCTGAAAAACTGATCGATGTCAACTTCTAGCCCCGCCACAAACATTAGATAAACTAGCCCAATGTCCGACAGCAGTTGCATCGTCTCAGACTCGTTTGAAAAAACTTGCAGCCCGCTCGGACCCAGCGCAACTCCGGCGGCTAATAGCCCGACTATTCCAGGTATGCGGATCCGTTCAAAGGCTAGCGGAACGATTAGGATCACTGCCAGCAAGATCATGAAGGAGACGATCGGTTCTCCTTGAAGCGAGTGTAAAGCAGAACCCATGCAGGTGAAGATGTCTTAAGTTGACAATCCGAACTCTAGCAATAGCAGGTTAAGGTTTTTAACAAATCTACCTAGAGGTGAATTTGGCTCAAAATGATGCGGAGCCGATCGTAGTCATCTTTGAGCAACAGACTCAGGGTGCGTCCTGCTTGCACAAGCCAGGGGCGATCGGCTTTTCGCAGTTGATAGACTTCACGAATGGTCGCCGCCGTTAACGCATCGACGGGTGCACCGCTCACATCAAGGAGCGTTCTTAAAA
>JAYVFW010000129.1:0-2023 GCA_043772715.1 Phormidesmis sp.
TGGCCCCGCGCGCGTCTTTGATTCTGAAGAAGCCTGCATGGCTGCGATACTGGCGCGCAAAATTGTCGCGGGCGATGTGGTGGTGATTCGCTACGAAGGCCCCAAAGGTGGTCCCGGAATGCGCGAAATGTTAGCTCCGACTTCGGCAATCATTGGCGCGGGGTTGGGCGATTCAGTCGGGTTAATCACCGATGGTCGATTCTCTGGCGGCACTTATGGCATGGTCGTGGGTCACGTTGCGCCAGAAGCCTATGTCGGCGGCACGATTGCCCTTGTGCAAGAAGGCGACTCGATCACGATCGATGCCCCAGCCCGTCTGCTGCAACTCAACGTCTCTGATGACGAATTAGACCGTCGTCGCGCCGCTTGGAAACCCCCTGCACCTCGCTACACGAGAGGCGTTCTTGCCAAGTATGCCAAGCTAGTGTCCTCTAGTAGTTTTGGGGCAGTCACCGACAAAGGTTTAGATTAGAAGGCACGGCGATGTCATCCCCATATGTAGGGACATGGCACTGCCGTGTCCCCTTTTCTATTACCGTGTCCTCTTTATTGTTCGATCGAAATTTGGTTAACTATCTTTAACCCGATCGAGCAGCAGGTCACAATTCCCTAATAATTGATCACAAGACCTTTAAACAGTGATCGTGACCCATGCCCAAAACCGTTGCGGATGTGATGACACGTGCCCCCCTCACGGTGCGTCCCGAAACCTCCATCACAGAAGTAATTCAAGCCCTCGCGGAGCGCAAGATTAGCGGGTTGCCCGTGGTCGATCAGACGGGCAAACTCGTCGGCGTGATTTCTGAGACCGACCTGATGTGGCAAGAAACAGGAGTCACGCCTCCCGCATATATCATGATTCTCGACAGTGTAATTTTTCTCGAAAATCCAACTCGTTATCAGAAAGATCTGCACAAAGCCCTGGGGCAAACTGCGGGTGAAGTCATGTCACGCGATCCGATCACCACCACTGCCGATAAGCCGTTACCGGATGCCGCTAGAGTGATGCACGATCGCAACATTCGCCGCTTACCTGTCTTAGATGGCGCAGGGAAAGTGGTGGGCATTCTCACCCGTGGCGATATTGTGCGGGCAATGGCAGCAGGGCAATAACTTAAGCACTTAAAACTCTTATTTTTGATTGAACGATGACTACTAATCCTGATTCGGTTAAAGCTGCTCTTGAATCCGCAGATTTTGGTGAACGACTGCGGGCCATTAATCACTTGCGTCAACTTGATCCGGCGATCGCATTTGAGTTAATTAAAGCGCCTGTGGTAGACAGCAATGTGCGAGTGCGCTATGCAGCGGTGAGTCAACTCTCGTCTCTGGGGCGGCAAGACTTAGCAGCATCCCTGAAGATATTGAAAGCTGGATTGCTTGACCCCGAACCCGATGTGCAAGCCGCCGCCGCCGACTCGATCGGCGCTTTAAAACTCACCGAAGCGTTTGACGATCTAGAAGCGCTCTATCGCCGCACGCCTGAGTGGTTGGTCAGCTTTAGCATTATTGCCACACTGGGTGAATTGGGCAATCTACGCGCGTTTGAGCTGTTAGAAGAAGCCTTAGCAGCCGATAACGACTTACTGAAAACAGCGGCAATTGGCTCGCTCGGAGAACTAGGAGATGTTCGAGCAGTCGATCTGATTATTCCTTACGCCACTAACCCCGATTGGCAGATTCGATATCGAGTGGTGCAAGCATTGGGCGCATTAAACACGCCAGAGGCGCGATCTGTGTTAGAAAACCTGACAACCGATGACACAGAACAAGTTGCTCAACAAGCAAAAGACTGTTTAGAAACCATTAAGTGAGTCTACCCAGTTGCCCCATTCCTAGGAAGCCAGTCTCCTAGTCTGGGGAAAAGGAGGGCAAAACCTGGGCTTGTTGAGAAAAATGCAAGATATTAGTTAACAGCAAAAGAACAGGACTTACGCATTTTGACCAAAACCTCGGAGGTTTAAGCCACTCTGTCGGTCACGATGCTTGATTCTTGGTTAAAACCTCCGAGGTTTGCGTAAGT
>JAYVFW010000130.1:0-5564 GCA_043772715.1 Phormidesmis sp.
ATAAGCAACAGCTTCTAGAACGCTATCTCAATCTGGTTTATCTGGGTTCTAACGCCTATGGGGTCGGCGATGCGGCTTGGATTTATTTCAGCAAGTCGGTCAATCAGTTGACGCTCTCGGAGTCTGCTACGATCGCTGGGCTTCCTCCCGCGCCGAGTCTCTATTCGCCGATAGTTAGCTTAGAAAAGGCTCGTGAGCGGCGCAATGTGGTGCTTGATAAAATGGTTGAGGCAGGCTATGTCACGGCTGTGGAAGCTGAAACCGCGAAAGCTGAAACCCTGAAAATTAAGCCGAGTTCGCCCAAGAAGATAGAAAGCGATTCGCCTTACTTCACTTATTATGTGCAGCAGCAGTTGCCGAAATATGTCTCAAAAGCAGCCCTCGAAGCAGGCGGAATCACGGTAGAAACGACGCTAAGTCCGAAGTTTCAAAAAGCAGCCGACAAAGCGATCAAAGCTGCCATTGAGGTGGATGGTTCTGCTGAAAACTTTAAACAAGCGGCAATGGTCGCGATCGATCCTCGCAGTGGGGAAGTCCGGGCGATGGTTGGCGGCTACGATTTTTATAAAGAAAGTCAGTTTAACCGAGCTACGCAAGCCCAGCGCCAGCCCGGTTCGACCTTTAAGTCATTTGTCTACACCACGGCGATCGCGGCTGGGTTTTCTCCCTATCGTTCTTACTTAGACGAGCGCTTTGTGGTAGACGGCTACCAGCCCAAAAATTACAGCAACAAATACAAAGGCTGGATGAATATCCGCAGTGCGTTGACGGCATCGGTGAATGTGATTGCAGTCAAAACTCTGATTGATGTCGGCTTTAACCCCGTGATTAAAACTGCCGAGAGTATGGGAATTCATTCAAAGCTGAATCCTACTTACTCGATGGCTCTGGGTGCTTATGAAGTGAACCTGCTAGAGTTGGTCAGTTCTTATGGCACCTTGGCGGCTCAGGGGAAAGCGATCGAGCCTCACGGCATTCGTCGCATCATCAACAGCAAGGGCAAAGTGCTTTATCAAGCTGACGTTAAAAGTAAGCAAGTCCTTGATGCTGAGACTGCCGCAATTATGACCTGGATGCTGCGAAACGTTGTTTCTGATGGCACAGGGCGACCCGCTCAAATCGATCGTCCGGTCGCAGGCAAAACAGGCACTTCTGAGAAAGCACGAGATCTCTGGTTTATTGGCTATATTCCTCAACTGGTGGCGGGAGTGTGGCTGGGCAACGATGACAACAGCCCGACTTGGGGAAGCAGTGGCACCGCTGCCTACGCTTGGCACCAATTTATGAAAGCCTCGGTCGAGGGGATGCCGATCCAGAAGTTTCCAGAGATTCCTACGAATCTGGACGATCGTAAAGGTAGCCTCAAAGCTGAACCCGTTCAACCCAGCCGCACACGATCGCTAGGCGGCTCTGCTGACCCGGACGAGTCTCAAAGCCGGAGCAGCGATGCCCCCGCAGAAAGCAGTTATTCAGAGCCAAGATCTGAGCGATCGTATGAGTCTGCGCCTGCCGATCCACCCCCGGCTGAGGAGTCACCCCCCGCTCCCCGTGAAGAAGCGCCTCCTCCAGCGCCAGTTCCTCGACGAGAAGCTCCGTCAGATCCGGCTCCGGCTTCTTCAGACCCGCTACCCCCACCAGGGAACTAGGAGGCAAATCGAACAGATCAAACCTGTGATGGATGTATCGCTAAACTGACTCTAGTATTGTGACGCTAGTAAAAATTTTGAGGTATTGTGCAAATGAGTATTCTTATGGATGTATCTAACTATGGCGGCATGAACTTTCCGGTGTCGGCAACGGTGGTTTATGTGGTGGGGTTCATCGCTGCCGTTAGCTTTGGGTCGCTTGCCTGGTACAACTCTAAGCGCCCGGTTGGTTGGGAAGACAAAGAGCGCCCTGACGTGGTGCCAGAAGTCAAAAAAGAAGAGACTCCCGGTTTGTGAGACGACCTGAGTCTTTACAATCCAGTTAGCCAATGCTGATAGAGTTTGCGGAGCGCAGACAACACCTTGTCGTGGAAAGGTGGGGCATCGTTATTGGTGTCGATTAGCTGCAATCTTGAGAGGAGTTTAGCTTCCTCGATCGCCACCGTCCCATCGCTGTAGATCAGAGCGCTAATCGACTCGATTAGGTTTTGACAAGTTTCAGAGGTGGGGCGATCGCCCAGATAATCTCGCAGCCATTGATAGCATTCTTCTGGCTTCACCGCTCGAAGTTCGTGCAAAAGTGGCTGGATTTCGAGATCGTTTGCCACGCCTTTCTCTTGGGCAACTCGATGCAGATATTTCCGCTCTTCGGGCTGGATTTTGCCGTCGAGCCAAGCGACCCCAACTAAAATTTTGATCAGCGTTTTAATATCAGTAGTCATGGGTTTATTGTTCCTCCCAGCCTTACACCCGCTTTAGTCTTATCATAAAAAATCCATCCATGCCCTGCTGATGAGGCAGCACTTTTGCCCAGCCTTCAGGCTGTAGGAATGGGGCGATCGCTTCATCCGACTCTGGGCGCTCGATCTCCCAATCAGAATGCTGACTCAAAAAGTTTTGAATTACTGACTCATTTTCGATTGGGTGAAGTGTGCAGGTTGCGTAAACTAAACTGCCCTTTGGCTTGACCCAAGATGCCGTGTGATTGAGAATCTCTCCCTGAAGCTGAGAGAGTTCTTGAGCGGTTTCGGGCGTTTGTCGCCAACGAGCATCGGCATGGCGATTAAGAGTGCCTAACCCAGAGCAAGGCGCGTCAATGAGAACGCGATCGCACTGCCCAATCAACTGCGGCAAGTCGCGGCTGTCTCCAATGCAAATCTGAATCGACTTTAAGCCCAGCCGATCAATATTTTGCTGCAATCGTTTGAGGCGAGAAGGGGTACGATCGCACGCCCAAACCGTGCCACGATCACTCATCAATTCTGCCAGGTGCATCGTTTTACCTCCGGGTGCCGCACAGGCATCTGCAATGACTTCGCCTGGTTGTGGATCGACGAGGTAGCTCACAAGTTGAGCGCTGCTGTCTTGGACGATCCACCAGCCTTCGTGAAAGCCGGGTAGATTTTGAATCGCCCCTGAGCCTTGCGCCAATCTCAACGCTTGGGGCAGATGGGGCACTTGCTCAACTTGGATACCCGCAGACTGCATAGCAGCTTCGACTTGAGCGAGGGACGATCGCAGCGTATTCACTCTCAGATCAATGTGAGGCGGCTGGTTCATAGACTCGCAGAGCTTTTCGGTTTCTGCTAGCCCAAACTGATCGAGCCAAACTTGCACAATCCAATCTGGAAAGCTGTGCAAAACGCCTAATCGCCCGATCGGATTTTCAGGTAATTTTAGGGGATCGCTAACTTCACTCGCCCGTAGATATTGCCGCAACAATCCGTTGACAAACCCGGTTAACCCTGGAAATCCGTTTTGCTTGGCTAGCTCAACGGTGGTGTTGACCGCCGCCGATGCTGGAATTTGATTGAGATAGCGCAGTTGATATAACCCCAAGTGCAAAATGATTCGCAGGTCTGGGGGTTGATCTTTTTTAGTGGCGAGTTGGTCAACCAGAGCATCTAAGGTTCGCTGTCGTCTCACACAGCCGTAGACTAGCTCGGTCAGCAAGCGGCGATCAACCGCAGTCAATTCGGTCTGATGCAGCACTTTATCAACGGCGACATCCGCAAAAGCGCCCCGATGAACGCTGCGGAGCGCAAAAAATGCGAGTTGGCGAGGGTTTTGGGTCAAGAGAGCGATCTACTAAAATTGCCATATTCAGAATAGCAATCAGAATGAAGCTTCGAGAGATTGTCGGTCAAATTTTGGCAGCCATTGCGGCCGATCATTCAATAGACATCCTGCACAAATCCGGGAACGCCCCCTAGATCCCCCAATTCTGGGGGACTTTGAACTCCAGTTCCCCCAGAATTGGGGGTTAGGGGGCAAGTTCTTAGGGTGGTTTACGTCGAGAATTTTATTCATGCAAGAGGTCTAATCTGACAGGGCACGGTATGCCATGCCTCGACCTTCTCCCCCACAAGTTGATGCAGTATTTACGATCGCATCCTTTCTAACGGCATCCGTTGATCAGTTTCTTGATCCTCTAAAAAGTGATCTTCAAACTCGTAAGAATGGGACATTGTAGGCGTAGCCGCCCCACGAGCTTTGCGATCGTACCATTGGCGATAGCGCAGCGAGAGTAGATCGGGTTTGACGGTGCAGTTCCAATCGCCGTAGCCATTTTTATGCCACTCAGTTTGAGCATAGAGAATGGGTAAGTCTTCATCTAAAATCTGGTTGGCTTTGCGTCTGAGTTGCCAACTCACGAGCGGGTTCCACGTCAGCCAGTCTCGCGCTTCAAACACAAACAACCGCGTTCGGTTCTCGGTCAACGGCACAAAATAATCACTTGCAATTAACCGCCAACCGGGTTTAGGCTCGATCGCAACTTTCACTAAACAAGGTGGCTCAAACGAATAGACAAAATCGTTGTAGTCTTCTCCGTCAGCATTTTTGACCATCATGGTCAGCCCGTGTTCATAATCGGTCAGGGTGACTTCGAGCGATCGTAGATAGTCGCGCTGTTTTTTACTCGCGATCGATTTGGTGTGCAAAAAGGGAAAGTGAGCAAAATCAAGACCACCCGCGATCATCAGCTTATGCGGAATTTCTTGTTCGCGCACAATCACCTCATGAACCCAGCCCGCTTCTGTCGTGCCTTCCGGCAATCGCAACGGTGGAGCCATTCCTGGAGATCCGGCAAACACCCAGATCACGCCCAAACGTTCTTCAGTCGGGTAGGCAAAACGACACTTTGCACTTTTGGGCAGTTTGCCATCTTCTAAACAGGGAATCTTTTCACACTCGCCGCTCGCCCCAAACTGCCAGCCGTGATAGGCGCACTCTACTTTTCCGTCTTTAACTTTGCCCAGCGATAGCGGAACGCCTTGATGAGGACAGGCATCGTGTAAGCAAATCGCTTTGCCATTGTTGTCTCTAAAGATGACGAGTGGCTCTCCGAGCAACAGAGTGCTGTGGGGTTTGTCACCAGAAACCTCAGAAGAGAGAAGCAGCGGATACCAATAGTTTTTTAGAAATTCCATCGTAAAGACCTCAAAAAACGATCGTGGATTTTGAGAATGTTGTCGTTGAGTATCTGAATTGTTCAACAGCAGTTGTGCTTTTAGAGTCGTGGATTAAATAACCTGTCAATCTTGTAATCAAATCTCTTAATTCGTCATGGCTGAGATCTTCGCCCCCTAAATCCCCCATTCATGGGGGACTTTGAGCTAAGATTCTCGGTTTCAAAGTCCCCCAGAATGGGGGATTTGGGGGGCACAAGCCGACTCAAACGGAACCATCAGCGAACTTATATACACTCTTTGATTACGAGAAGTTGCACCTAAGAGGATGTTTGAAAAGTTAGTTAGGGGGTAGAAAGCTTTCTCGGTATAAGCTGCGAATAGATAGTACACAGCGCCGAGAAAGCCAAATGAGTAAAGCATATCCCAGCAATCTGACCCAAGCCCAATATGAACTTCTCAGTGACCTGATGCCGGAGATAAAATCGGGTGGACGACCTCGTGAAGT
>JAYVFW010000131.1:0-2014 GCA_043772715.1 Phormidesmis sp.
GCCGCCGCCAATAACAAAACTATTCAGCTTTGGAGGCGAAGCAACGGAACTATCCAACCATTAGCGATCACTTTAAAAGGACATACCTCCATTATTACGGCGATCGAGTTCAGTCCTGATGGCATCTTAGCCTCTGCCAGCGCCGACAAAACCATCAAACTTTGGAATGTTGCAGACGGATCGCAAATCAGAACACTCACAGGACACCGCGATCGCGTCACCGCTCTCAGCTTCCGCAATGACAGCAAATTGCTCGCATCAGGCAGCGCCGATAAAACCATCAAACTCTGGAATGTTGCAGACGGCTCACTCTTAAACACGCTTAAAGGACATGACGACGAAATCACCGCCGTGCGCTTTAGCCCAGATGGACAACTCCTCGCATCGGGAGGCTATGACAACACCCTCAGATTTTGGTATCCAGACAGCACCGCTTCGATCGTCATCGGACGACATCAACTCGCGATTGCAGCGATCGCCTTTAGCCCAGATGGACGATCGATCGCGTCTGGCAGTTGGGACAACACCATCAAACTTTGGACGCTTGGCGATGCCACACCTAACAAAGAAGCCACTCCCAGCCAGACGCTCACTGGGCACAGTGACGGAGTGACTAGCCTTAGCTTTAACTCAGATAGTCGAATTCTTGCATCTGGCAGCGCCGACACCACCCTCAAACTTTGGGATGCCCAAACTGGTTCGCTACTCAAAACCTTGAGTGACCACCGCGATCGCATTCAAAGTGTCAACTTCAGCACCGACGGCAAAACTCTGATCAGTAGTAGCGATCGTCAAGGCATAGTTTTGTCAAACTTAGACTTAGACGACCTGTTAAAGCAAGGCTGCGATCGACTGCAAAACTATCTGCAAAGTCACCCGAACAGCGATCGTGATTTGTGTAATTAATTCTGAGCAGATGCTTAAGAGCAAACTATCTATTCTTTTACAGTTTGTTGATTCATGATCCACATCACTGCGTAGTAGTAAACCGTGAACAAAATTGTTGAAAAAATCTGTCCGCCCCAAGTGCCGTGCCAGAAATCAAACGAATCTTTGCCCCAATAAACCGACGCGATCGTCAACAGCATAATGCGAGGAATGTTGAAGATCAGCGCTAACATCACGCCGACTACAACCATCGCGATCGTGTTCAGGCGGCTTTGCTTGAGCCACAGCCCCATCAGCAAGCTTGCTCCCGCCATTGTCACTGCCATCTCAAACCCATTGCACGAAAACCCGACTTGAACGGCTCCGGTTGGCAACTCAATGACGAACTGTTTTGCGATTGCAGGTTGCCCGATCGCTTGCAGTGCCAAGCTGCCACTCCACGCCATAAAATTATCGAGCGTGTGAGGAGGGGTGAGGGCAATCCAAACTTCTCGGAGTGCGTAAGTCCAGTTTGGGTAAAGGCTCACGACAATGAGAACACTCTGAAGCGCATAGTTTTTGAAAAATCGAATGCCCCAAGAGCTATAGGCAATCCCCACCAAAATCACTGTCCAGAGGAGCGCTTTTAGTGAAACCGATGAGAAGCAAAATGGGAAAAGCGCAGCACTTCCAAAAATGATTAAATAGCCCGTCAGTCGCTCTTCATCAGAAGCTACCATTTGGGCAAGTGATTTGCGGTGTCTCCACAGGTGGTCGAGTCCTAGATAGAGAAAGCCTATATTAAAGAACAGATTCGCCGACCCATGAAGCGATGAATTGACTGCAATTTTTACCCAATCTGGTAGATAAAACAGCCCCATCAACAGACCAAAAGTAACGATGCGGTGATGAGGCGTGCAGGAACTAAATTGGGCTAGCCGAACAACGCCTCGTTGAATTTTTTGCTGGATCATAACCTAATGGGTGTTCACTAGCGCGATCGTCTAATTGCAACCAACTGTTGAGGGGCGATCGTCCAAAAATCTTCTCCCCAGGTTGAGTTGCTCCGTCAGCGACTTCTGATTAATTAAGCTTTAGAGGGGCGATTGCCATATTGCCCCAAACCAATGAGTGCTAGACCGACAAT
>JAYVFW010000132.1:0-17583 GCA_043772715.1 Phormidesmis sp.
CTGCTAAACCTTTAAGCTGGGCGGCGAGAGCTTATATCGACTTCTTTCGAGGAACGCCGCTGCTCGTGCAGATTTTTATGATCTATTTTGGGCTTCCAGCCATCCTTCAATCGATCGGACTGAGCTTCACGTTTAATCAGTTTGCGGCGGCGATCGTGGCTCTTAGCTGTAATAGTGCGGCTTATATTGCAGAAATTGTCCGAGCGGGAATTCAGTCGATCGAGACGGGTCAGTCTGAGGCAGCTCAATCTTTAGGGTTAGACTCCGTGCAAACGCTGCAATATGTGATTTTTCCCCAAGCCTTTCGGCGGATGTTGCCACCCTTAGGAAACACATTCATCAGCTTGCTCAAAGATACAAGCTTGGTTGCGGTGATTGGCTTTGAGGAATTATTCCGACAGGGACAGTTGATTGTTGCCGAAAACTACCGACCCTTTGAAGTCTATGCAGCGGTCGCATTCATTTTTCTAGGATTAACGCTACTTTCATCGCAAGGATTCAGCTTTTTAGAACGCTGGATGGACCCTGCAAAACGACACCAATCTGCGAAACATTAGACCTCCTGCACGAATCCGGGAACGCCCCCTAAATTCCCCATTCTGGGGGACTTTGAGAAGACTTGCGGTTTCAAAGTCCCCCAGAAGGGGGGATTTAGGGGGCGAAAGGATTCAGCCTCGATAGACAGATTCATACTTCAATTCAGCAACGCCTGAAATTCTATTCATGCAGGAGGTCTAATGGTTTGGGTGTGTTGCTCAAAATTTCATTCAAACTGGGCTTCTAGATGGTTGATGCGCTCTGTTATGGTGACGATCGTGGTTTGTTGGGCTTGCATCACTTTCGTTAAAACAGCTATAACGTCCAGTGGCCCAACTGATTTTCTGTCTAAAGATGCCAGTAGATCTGGAACATCTTCTGCAATAAAGCCAGTATGACGGGTTGCTTCGGTGTCTGTTTTATAGCTAAACCTCACAGGATTGAGACCGCTTAATGCTTCGGTTGCTTCCTCAGTGGATAACTCAACAATGTTCTGCTTCAATTCACGAGATGACACAAATCTGCCATTGACAATATCAACCCCTTGGGGATAGTCGTTAGCAAGGTTAATAATTAACTTGTTGCCGTTGTCTACTAAGGCTCGGCAAGGTGATCCCGATGGATTGCCGCTGGGGTTGGTGCGGGCAGAGAGAATCAAATCACCTGCCCCATTGAGAGCCATCAGTCTTATGCCGCCACCGGGGTTGTCTCGTGTATTATTATGGCTACCACCTTTAAACCAGCAGTAGTTATCTGCAGACCTGAAATAAGTGGTGCCAGACTGCACACCAATGCCATAATCTTCATTCCACAGATTGATCATTTGACGAACCGCAGCGCCAAAACTCAGACGACCCGCAGGAATGCTGACCTCGCCCCCAGTATCTTGTAGAACCACCTTCCCAGTCGATGCAGCAGAGCGAATATACCAATCTCCCGTTGTGCCCCAGTGAATGTGCGACCAGTTGGGACCAATATTTGGAGCATAGAATACAGCGGTGTTATTTCCCCTATTTCTTGAGGAAGCTTGAACAACAAGTTTGGCATCTGGTGCAGTGTTTCCAATGCCAACGTTGCCGCCGCCTGCCGGATTAGCATCGATCGTCATGATGTACTGACCTTCTGCCATATCCGCAAAATAGAAACGGCGATCGCTATGCAATCCAAACAGCAAATTTCCGCCAGGATGAGTAATTGCAGAATGAGCGCTCTGACCAAATTTGATTGCTTCATACCATCCACCCCAGGTCGTAGAATTAGCCGTCACTGCCAGACTAGAATTGACTTGCAGCAACCCTGAAGAATGAGTCGATCGTAGGCTGCCATGCACTTTCACTTGATCTATGTCTGTATCACCCAGTTCCAGATCTCCCTGATGCTGTTCAACATTGCGAAAGGTGGTTGTTCCTGTGACATCCAGGTTGCCTTGCACGGTCAAGTTATTTTGAACTGTCAGCGAACCAATCAGGCTGGTGTCACCTGTTTGTTTGACCACTCCTGTCAAGGTAGAACCGTCTCCTTGAAAGGATGTAGCTTTGATGGTGCCATTGACCTCCAGCTTGGTGGTTGGCGTAGGGTTGCCAATCCCAACATTGCCGTTGGCTAGAATGGATAATTTTTCACTGGCAACCGGAGCATCTGTAAACAGGCGCAGACTTCCGGCAGTGCTAATTTTTCCGTTGCCTTGAAATTGCAGGGAGCGATCGTTATCCAATCTCAAGTCGCTCACATCCACATCTAACAGCCCCACTTCACTGCAACTCAGTTTGGGCCATTGCTCAAAGGCAGCCCCAGCGGCTCTGAATCGAATGCTGTCAAAACTCTCATCTCCAGGCATAGTTGTTCTCCAATTGTAGAATGGACGATCGTTGCTGATATAACCGATTGTTAAGCTTTAATCGGGCTGCAAAAACACTTCAGAATGAGGCGAATGAGCATTATTTTCATCAGCAGTTTTGGCATCGGTCAAGAGTTCTTCTAGCACCTGAATTGCGCCACTAATTCGCAGTAAGGTACTTCTCAATGCTGCCTGCTTTGTCTCTAGATCTGCCAGCATTGTTTGACCCGACTCAAACTCTGCTTTCAAATCTTTGAGTCGCTGCTCGATTTGTTCTTTCATCATTTTCATCCTATTGTTCGCGAGGCATAAATTCAAACCCTAAAGAGCTACTCGTGGCTCCCTCTGCCGAAACTTCTACGGTGACTGAGACTGTCTCCAGTGATGAGGTTAACTCAACCGTGGCTTGTCCCGTGTTTGTCGTGACTCTTCTCGCTGAAAGTGCGCCTCCGGTTGTTTTGAGGTTTAGCGTCAGTTCTTCTGTAAACAGTTCTCCTCTGGCATATTTGACCTCAACTGTAATGGTGGCTTTGCTATGACCATCCGCAATCAGTTCGGGTAAATTATCGCCATCGGTGTCGATCGCGTCTGTGGTTAAGTAGAGCCTGAGCGGAGTGGGTCTGCGTTCGATGCCGGTCGGGGTGCCGCTTTCATCGAACTTTGCCTGCCAGCGATCGGGGTGCAATGCGTATTTGGGAGAATCTTTGACGTGCAAAAATCCCAAGTTAGAGCGATCGCGGTCAGGGTACAGTTCCTCTAGTGTGGGCTGTCTTGAGGTGCCGTTGTCGATCACTTCCATTGCCACACCCACCAATTCATTCGTTCGTTTGTCGTAAACAACAATCATGTCTGATCTCCTGGTTAATGACGCAATTTACCAGCCACCTTTTTTGGCGATCGCCACCCCGATCGCTACCACTTTATCCGGAGGGTTTGCCGTTACTTTCCCGGTTCCGTCTGCAAAGACGTTGGCAGAAACCGCTTCGCCAGCTTTGAAGTTGAGAAACTTAATCGAGGCAAAAAATATGCATTCCTGTCTTGTAAAACCAGTAGGAATCGGAATCGTTTGACCATTTTGAACCGAAGCAGACGCAAACCCAATTCCGGTGACTCTGCCGTTGATGTTGCCTGTTACATCCAAATTGCCATTGACTTGCAGATAGTCCCACAATTTAACCACTCGCGAGATGCTGTCGCCTGTGCCTTGATTTCTACCTAAAATCATCAGGGACTCGTGACTAGCTGAGTTCTCGATCGCAGCCCAACCCGGCGTGTTGCCAATTCCGGTGTGATTGTGGTCGGTTTTGGTGAAGTAAAGGTCAGAGTTGCCAGCCCGAATGTCTCCACTCACATCTAGTTTGCCTTGCGGCGTTGTGGTGCCAATTCCCACATTGCCAGCGCTATAAGAAATGCTGCTGCTTGCGCCGTTTTGCCACTGACTTGCTGCGACTGAGAGGTTGGTTAAAGCAGAGCCATCGCCGGAAAAGCTGCCTTGAAACAAGGGCGCTTTAATAGTGCCGCCGACTTCTAATTTGGTCGTAGGTGCTGCGTTACCAATCCCAACATTGCCGTTAGGTAAAACGGTCAGTTTCTCGGTGGCAATAGGAGTGTCGGTGAAGATCCGAAGACTCCCGGCTGTGCGGATTTGTCCGTTACCTTGAAATTGCAGGGAGCGATCGCCATCCAATCTCAAGTCGCTCACATCCAGGTCTAGCTGATTGGCATCACCACAACTGAGTTTGGGCCATTGGGTAAAATCTACGCCGTCTTTTCTAAGTCGAACACTGTCAAAAATTTCATCACCTGGCATAGTTGTTTCTCCTAATGAGTGCGTTCTCAAACTGTATGAATTTCTAACTCTCAAGTACGACGTAAATTTTGTATTTCACATCAATGGAAGCTGTGCCCAAATTACTAAAAATCACCGTTTGATTGATGGTTAAATTGGGTGCTGTTCCAGCCGTACTATATTGTTGCTCCCAGCGAAATTTGGCTCCGGCAGTGGGCGAAAACGCATACACCACCAGAAACGCACTACTGGCTGAAGCGAGCGGGGCAGCAAAGGCAGGAATTTGCGTACTGCCTCCTGGCCCGATCGTGACAGTGTCGGTGCCAGACAGCGACGAAAGGGTTTTTTTCAGCTTCTTTACAGACACGGAATTGTCCGCCAAGACTGAACCTGCCGCAACGCGCACACCGCCATCAAATGAGTCGTTTACGTTCCCTGGTATGTTGCCGCTGCCATCTAGCGTGATTTTTGCCAGTTGTACGACGCTATTGTCGGGCAGGGCGGTGCTGGCGACGATCGTCGGCTTCTCGGTCACTCGCGTATTGCCCACAAGGGTTGCGGGTGCGGGTGGTTGCGGGTCAGATTCCTTTTCGCTGTAGGTGAGCGTGATAAACACCATTGCGTTAGCGGCAGAGGTGCTGGCGGAGGTGCTGAGGTCGATCACAAAATTGTCCAGTAAAACAAGTTCCTGACCTTTGCCATCAAGTGCCGTCCCTGGCGTTATGTTCAATTTTTTAGCATCGGTTTTAACGACTTGTAGCCCTTCGGCAACACCAGAAGTGTGCAGCAGACGATTGTGACGACGACGCATATCCAGATGATATTTTTGCTCGTCTTCAAAATCGGCTTCGACCAGAAACTGTTGATTGAAATAGTTCAAGCGTTGAATGTCAGGCATCGGTTTCTCCCGTTTTATGCAGTGGTAATGCTTCCCAGTAGCGTGTTCACTCCGACTGTGGAGCGACTGCCAATTTGCATCGCGTCCGTCCGAATCAGGATTGGCATTTCATAGTAGGTGTGGGCAGGTTTCTGCAAATCTACGATCGCTTGAATAATCTGCCGCTGTCGGTCTAATTCTGTCGGAGAAGACTTCATCGAGACTGTAATGCGGAAGCGATGGGGAGTGCCGCCGCCAATTTGGGCAGTGTTGGCGCTGATCGTAGAGGAGACGGTGGAATTGACCCCAATTTGAAACGGACGATCGGGCGCTTCTTCAATAATTGGCAACAATCCGGTGTAGATTTTTAGCAGTTGCGCCAGGTTTTCTTTGGTGCCACGACGCTGATAGAGCGGCACAATTTGCGCCAAAAATCGCTGCTGCTGTCCGGTGTCCCAGTCGGCTCGTAAACTCAGGGCAGTCCAGCCCGCTAGCCATTGCAGAAAGTCTGTTAAGGTCTTCTTTAAGATTTCCTTGTCGGCTGTTGAGGTTTCCTTGTCGGCTGTAAATAGGGTGTCGATCGCGCTGGGATCGAACAGTTTAGACAGATTAGCGATCGTTTGTTCGAGTCCTTGTTTGGGTTTGCTGTCTGCCGCATCTAGCCCGGTGAGAACCTGCTCAAACGCTAGCAAGAACTGCCCCAAAAATGGGTCTTCGCTAAAAATGGCGGGGAGGGAATTCAGGTAGCTGCTGGGGTCGGGCATGATGATTGAAGTTAGGTGATGGGACGATCGATGTTGACAGTAATATCAGTGTCGGTAAGTTTGGCGACTAATTCATAGGGTTTAATCTCGATTCCAACTAATAGATTATTGTTGAGGATTCTGCGATCGACTGCATCAATTTGTAAATCAAACTTGATGTTGGGTGCAGTGTTGTCACTAGCGGTGTAGACATAATCAACGCCCGGAAGTTGATCGAGCAGTTGGTAGATTTCTGAAACAAACACATTGCGACCAAAGGGCCAGTTCGGTTTGTCGTCTGAAGTCAACGGCGCTAGAAATTTCTGCAACGCCTGCTTGACTGACTTCCGAAGATCACCGTCTCTGACATCGGGCAAGGGAACAACCGTGGTGACGATTTTCAGCTTGCGGAATTGGGCGGCGGCGACCTGGAGGTGCGTCGTCAGCAGGCAGCGCGGCTCTAGATCTTTCTGCACGGCGGCAAGAATGTCAGGCAGTTGAGATTCAGACGCGGTTTTGGGCACGATTAGCACGCCCATATGTCCGGCGCGATCGGTTTCAAAATCCTGCATCAGCAAATTGCGGCGCGGTAAGCACTCGGCACGGGCCACGCGACCGTCTGCTTTCAGCGCTAACTGCTCAAAATCCTCACAGGTGACGGCGCGTTCAACCTGCCGTAGCTGCTGCATAGTTTGTCGGATGTCGGTTGCCAGGTCGGGGGAAGGTTGCCAGTCTGAACCGTTTAGCAGTTTGAGAAACGACACGACATTGGCATCGGTGACGCGATTTAGCCGATAAATCAGCAGTTCGGTTAAGTAAGCGAACAGTTCAATCAGCGTGATGCCGGGGTCAGAAGGATTATGGTTTGTCCAGTCTGGCGCATAGGTGGGAATCAGGCTGCGGGCTTCTTCTACTAAATCGTCGTAGGTGCGATCGTCAAGGTTGGGGAGTTGGAGGGGCATAGGGTTAAGTGGGGGTGGCTTAATCGGGGTCAAAGAAGAGGGTGATCACGGGATTGCCAGAGTAGACGAGAAAGCGATCGGTTTCCTTGATACCGGGAGGATAGGGAGGTGGTCTGACGCTGAGGGTGCGGACGTAATCGACACCGGGAATGGCTTCGATCCGGGCGTAGAAGTCGGATAAGTGAGGTTCACGCCCAAACGCCCAGCCCGCGTTGTCGAAGCCGCCTGTGAGCGGATGCAAAAAGCTAGCGAGGGTTTGTTCAACCGCTTGCTTGACAGTGCTTGATCCCTCCAGAGAAGTCAGGGCGATTTCGGCGGTGACATCGACGCGAATGTAGAGCGGTCCGACGACGAACAAATCGACGGTAGGCGACGAGTTGGCGGTGAGGAAAGCTTGGACGCGGCTGATCAGTTCCAGGCTGGGGAGCGGTTTGGCATCGATCGCGACTCCATTCGCGTCAAGGCGCGATCGCGGCACAATGATCACGCTGACACTGCCGGGAGCTTTGGGCGGCTGCCCCGCCGGATTTTGCACCGCTTGCGGGTTTTGTCGCAAATTCAGCAGCGGCACACATTTGGCGCGGGCGACTTCGGGAGATGCCAGCATTGCCAGATCTTCGTAGTCTTCTAGGGTGACGGCGCGGTGGCTGTGGCGCAGTTCACGAGGAACCCGATCGCGCAGCGAGTCCAGACTTTCGGCATTCGCTCCTCCGGCAGCGGCGATCGGATTCGTGACTTGATCGACGTAGGGAACGGTGGTTTTAAGCTGGACGATCGCGCCCGGTGGCTGGTTGCCTGCGGTGCCGCCTCCGGTTTGGTAGCGGATCAGCCGCAGATTGCCAACGTCGATCGGGGGCACCAGCCCATTAATGCCATTGCCGACGCGAATCTCCCCAGTCAGACGATCGAGCACGTAATGACGGCTGCGGGGATGGGATTGGTAGAAGTCAGACACTTCGTGCCAGCGCACCCACACGTCTCGCGAACTGCCCAGACGATCGGGCGGAATTGCATCTAGACCTTCTTCAGCTTCTAGATCGAGTCGCTCTTGCGCTGAGGGGCGTTCGGGTTCGCGGACTTCAAGCTGCTGCCCGTGGAGGATCGGTGATCGGGTGGCGCGAAACCGCTGATCTTCGGTGCCGTCGCTAGAGCCGAGAATTTCGTTGTGCAGGGTGACGGTTTGGGCGGCGATCGTGGTGTTGAGCAAAATCCGTTGCAGCCTTGGTTCTAGGTCATAGTCGCCGCTTTCCCAACGCACCCGCAGCCAGTAGCGCGGCGGCTGATCGAATTCTTCACGCAGAGCAATATCCGCAGGTGGCAAAAACTCGACTAAGCCAGAGCGGGTGAAGTTTTCGGAGCCATCCTGCACGCTCAACTTCGTCCACTGGGTGCCGTTCCAATATTGCCAGGAAAGTTGCAGTCGCTGATTGGTGGGCAAAGCTGAACGGGCGATCGTCTCAAAAGTGGCGCTATAAGTGAGGTCGGATTCGTCACTTTTCAGCTTGAGAATGCCACGATCGCGACTACCCAACGCCGTTATTGACGGAATGGCAACCTGAATCTTGACCGTTTGGGAGCTATTCGCCCCCAGCACCAGGGTGGGAGGCACGCCCGTTGTGTTCCAGTCCGATCGCATTCCCGACAGCGACAGATTGAAAGTGATTGCTGCGGCAGTCGGATTGGTCAGGGTAAAGGTGTGCGTCGCAGAGTTGCCGGGATTCGCCACCTGTCGGCTAGTAGTGGGCGAAACAGGCGCGAGGTCTTCGCCATATTTCACATCGGCAGCCTGCACAAACAGACTGATGGGGCGATTAGGAAAGGGGAGATCGATCGGCACCACAAAGCCCAAATAGAGGCTCGGTTGATCGGGCGTGGGGTTAAATGGCGGAAACCGCACTCCTTCTGGTTTGACAATCCGGTAAGCAAAGTCGTTGTAGGTGAGGATTTTGTCGGGTGCTGACTTGTCGAATATGACCATATATCCTACCTTGAGCGAGCCAATCACAGGCGGCGCAAACGAGGCGGGCTTGAAGTCGTAGCTGGCGGGCTGTGTTGAAGTTGCAGATTTAGGCACGTAGGTGGCTTCTTTGCCATAATCGCCTGCCACAATCCGCACCCGAATCCAGAAGTTTTCGATGCCGTTGACGATCGTCGCTTTCAGCAGCTTACTGGGCAGATTAAACTTCACCGAAGGCGCGGAATGCTCTCGCTGGGTAAATGCCAGAGTATTGTCCTTAAAATTGCTAGCATAGTCGGCGTTGGGCGTTCCTGGATCGAGCCGATTCGAGAGACCGATCGGCTTCCAAACCGTGTTATCCCAATACTCCCATTGCAGTCTCAGACTTGGGTTGACGGATTCGCCAGTCGGTGTGATGCTCAGGTCAACCAGATTGGTTAAATTGATTTGCAGCGTGATGGCGGCACCGCTTTTTGAGAACGCTTCTCGGTTTGCCAAATAAAACGTGTCGCCAAATTTGGGCTTCTCGCCAAATGGGAAAAATGGCTGAGTCAAATCGATCGGCAGTTGATTGAGGAATGCGGCATCGATCGCCAGTGGCGAAGGATTGTCAGTGGGTGGAGCGATCGACAGTCGAAACCGAATCGAATTAATCAGCGGCAGTTGAGCAACGCGAACTCTGCCAGTTTGAGGCGTGGCGGCATTGGTAATGGGCGTATCCGGCTTTAAGAAACAGCGTAACCAGCGGCTTTCCTCTGAGGCAACCTTACTAAGAGGCACCGCCTTAATTTCCGATTGGTTAAAGCTGGGTGAGAAAATGATTTGACAATCACCCGCGATCGCGAGGTTGCTAGCATTGTTAGGCGCTTCGCCGGGACGCTTATCTTTCCAGGTTTTCCCGTCCCAGACTTGCCATTGCAACTGTCCGCCATCACCCAAGGGTCGGGTCAGATTAATCGTCAAGGTCAAGGTCTGAACCTGCGGTGAATCGAGGCTAACATCGGGCAAATCAAATAAATCGCTCTGCCCGACGTATAAGATGTGAGCGATCGCCCGACTCCCCCGAAAAATCGGCACATCCAAAGACGCGGCTGAAGCGGCGTTACCTGCGGTCTGCAAAGCAACCGGGCTGTAGTCTGCATAAAAGTCTTGCTCTGAGTCGCGGACAAACACCGATGCGAGTTGGGCAGCGGTCACGACCAATTCCCGCTCGGTTTCAAAAATTACGGGGTCTTTCTCGCCCACAGCCGGGGGTGCGGCAACCTGTGTTCCCGGCGGCACAACTGCCTGGACACTGCCCGGAGCCAGTGAAAAAGTTAGCGGCACACGAGCAGGTTGAGGCGGCAATCGCGAGGCACCGAGCAAATCTAAAAATGCCAGAAAATTCTTATCGGGCACCTGATTGAGCCGCTGAATAATCAGTTCGGCAAATCGGGCAAAAATGCCAACCAGTGCCGCCTCGATCGTTTTGTCGTCAGGCTTGAGCGGCGTAGCGATCGGGGTCTGTGCCAGCAGATCGCGGATCTGTTGGGCAATGTCTTCGGCAGTTCGCGGATCGAGTTTCGGTGGCGTGCTCATAGACTGGCGCTCTTTTCGAGATAGAACGGGTAAACGAGGTTAAACACGTTGTTGGTCGATCGCACTCGGTAGTCCACGCTGATCAGCAGCGTTTCGCCTTCTTCGTCCGATCGAGCCGTGACATCAATATCCAATACGTCAAGGCGCGGTTCAAATAGCAGCAGCGCTTCCTGAACTGCCTGCGAGACTCGACCTGCGGTGGCGGCGGTTTTGACTTCAAACACCAGATCATAAATCCCACAGCCAAACTCTGGACGCATGACGCGCTCTCCTTTGGCCGTGCCGAGAATGATCACGATCGACTGGCGCACGCTTTCTTCATATTCGGCAATGTCTAGATTACTGTTGCTGAGTTTGACTGGGAATCCTAAACCGCGTCCGAGAAAGAGTTTGGGCATGGGAGTGGGGGAGTAAGTTATCCGATGAATACAGTGCCGACGGCGATGACTTGTCCGATGGGTAAGGCGGTGGGGTCGTTGCAGGTTTCGGCAATGTCGCCGTTGCGGGCTGCCATTTTGCCGTTGATTTTGACGGTGGGACTGCCGATTTTGATCGTGCCCTGGTTGGCGGGTGGGTTTTGAAATGCAATTCCGGGTGGGGTGGGAATGTGCGGGGGCGTATTGACTGCGGTGCTGTCAACGGTGGCGGCGGGCAACCCCATAATGTTGACGTTGCTGCTGAGGTTGCCGTTGATGATGCCCACGAATGGGTGAGGCAACGGAGTCGGTACGGGAGGAGTTCCCGGCACGATGACGATGTGGGTATCGATGGCGGTGATGCGATCGTTTTGTTTGGCGGCAGGTTGTCCCATAAGAAGAAGGGGGAGTGGGGAAGCTAATAACAACTCGTGAATTCAATCATGTCGGTTCGACGAGTTTTTTCGCTGCGTTGTCAGTGGCTTCTGCCCCCTAAGTCCCCCATTCTAGGGGACTTTGAACCGGAAATTTTGGCTTGAAGTCCCCCAGAATGGGGGATTTAGGGGGCTTTCCGAATTCACAACCGGAGCGAACCACTGCTGTCGAACTGACGTTAAATAAATAATCAATTCAGATTGATCGTTGCGCCTTTGATGTTCATCGCAGCGTTGGCTTTGATGTCCATGCCAGCGTTGGCTTCAATTTTAGTTTCAGCGGTTGATTTGAGTTGAATGTTTTTTGCCTCCAGGTTGATTGTGCCTTGTGGGGCAGAGAGCGTGATGTCTTTGTTGCTGGTGATGACGATCGTGTCTTTACTAGTGTCGATCACAATTTTATTTTTCTTCGTTTTGTCGATAATTTCGATCGTTTCTTTGCCGTCTTCGTCGTTGAGTCGAATCACATGACCGCTGCGGGATTTAATTAAGCGGACGTTGTTTTTGCCGTCGTCGTTTTTTGTAGGCGGCGTGTCCTTACCGTTCCACAGCGCCCCAATCACGTAGGGAAAGCGCACGTCGCCTTGCTCAAAAATCACCAACACTTCGTCATCCACCTCCGGTAAAAAGTAGAGTCCTCGGTCTTTTCCTGCCATTAAGCTAGTGATCCGCGCCCAATGGCTTTCATCCTCATTACTAAGCCAGGGAAATTTGACTTTCACGCGCCCCATGCCCTCAGGATCTTGGTTGTTTGTCACCAGTCCAACGACAGCGCCGTGAATGCGACTGGCGATCGTCTGCTGTTCGGTGGTGTCAATTAATACTTCAAATAAATTCATCGTGTCTCCCCCGCAAAAATTATCGGTTTGTACTATTTCGCTGCACCGTGAAATGCGTGTAATATCCGCGTGAACTGTAGCGATGACTGGCGGCAGTAACGTAATAGTTGCCGCTGAATCGCTGCCCGATGCCATCGATTTTGATCACTTTACCCGCCCGAAGATGGGGATGCCCGTGACATACGCCTTCGCCTTTGATCAGCGCCAGCACATCGTGATTAAAGCGGGCTTTGGCGAGTTGGTCGGCTTCGGCTTGGGTGCGAACTGGACGATCGCCGATTCGCGCCACGGCAGCGCTAAAAGCAGTTTCAGCAAGTGCGGCACCGCTTTGTCCACCCATTGTTGAGACTCCACCGCCTCGTGCCTGCCCGACGATTTCTTTTTTGTCTTTAGGATTCCAGCCGCGTACAGCGACTTCGTTCACCTGACCGATCACCGATAGCCGGGGATAAAATTCCAGCAGGTCATCGTCGAAGGTGAGAGTGAGAATTGCGCTCTCGGCGTTGGCAACCGGGCGGAAGATCAGCGCGCGATCGTCCACCATCACTTCATAGTGAATCTGTCGCGATCGCGTTTGCAGAAATTCTAGATCGGTCTGATTGGCTTGCAGCATATAGTCGTGCGTCACCTGGCTGTCTTGGGTTTGGGCAGTCAGCCCGGCTTCGCTGGCAATTTGGGCGGCGATGTTGCTGTCTTTTTGCTGGACAAAGGTGCGAGTTTTGCGACCGCGCTGCAATCGGTGGCGGCGATCGTAGCCTCTTACCGTCAAGCTCGGCAGTCCGTTAAAGCTGAATTCTGGCTCCAGTCCAGTGATTTCGCCGCTGATCAGGTGTGTGAGTCGAGTACCATACCCCAGCTTGACTTCGACCGCATTGCCGATTCTAAACAGCGCTTGGTCAATCAGTTGATTGGTGTTCATTTGCTGCTCAGAACTGGTTAGCCCCAGCGTCAACATACTGGGTAAGTCGATGTCATCATCGACCGCCACGCTTAGGAGGCTCGTTTCTAGATCGGCAGGTAGCGGCGATCCGTTAATGCGGACTTCAAAATCGGGCGGATCGTTTCTGGGGTTGGTAACTGGCATAGCTCTCTCTATCGCAGTTTTGGAATATTTAAGCGTTGACCGGGTGCGATCTGGCGCGGATCGTCTAGTCGATTGGCTTCGGCGATCGCCCGCCACTGTTTGGGATCGCGATACATCTCTGCGGCAATGCTGCTGACCGTATCGCCCCGCACCACTACACGAGTTGTAAATTCTGGGTCAATTTCTTTTTTGTCGCGTTCAGGAATCAGGTATTCCCGAAACTGCACCGATAGCGTCGCCCTGACTGGACAGCCATTTCGTCTAAACAGCGTGAAGTTTTGGGTCAGACTGGTGATCACACCTTTAAAGGGGAAATCAGACCCCGTGGGTGGTTTGCCCCACTCCAGCAGACAGACAGGCGGCGGCGGTTCATCTTGCGCTTTACCTCGCTGAACCCGCGTTAGCTTCACAATTTCGTTGGTTAAGACGCGGACATCTGCGATCGTTTTTCTCTGCCCTTTAATTTCGACGGGTTCGGTCACGTCAAACAATAGTTCTAGCGTTAGGGTGCGACTGCCACCGCCGCCAAACACAATTTCGGGCGCGTTCAATTTTCGGGGAGCTGCTGCCGGAGCCGCTGGAGTTGCAGATTGTTGCGGCGGTTGAGGTTCGCTCCAGGTGACGGGCTTGGTGATCGATAGCGAGGTGGGATTGAACAACACCTCGATCGTCTCAGTCCGCTTAAACTCCTGCGTCAAGGATGTGATCGTCAATTTCTCCAGTTTCTCGGCTGCCCCTGCGCCCGTTAAGGCTCCGATCGCGCTTCCGATCGCGCCTGCAACTCCACCTAAGACCATTTGCCCATCCCCCTGCGTTCACGTTCAACGGTTAACTGACGAAACAAAATTCGGCTGACTTGTTCTGCAATTTGCCCGACATTGATAGCGTTGGCTGAAGTTGGGGTCGGGATAGGTGGCGGCACTTCAGGACTGGACGGGACTAAAGCGATCGTCGAGGCACCATTCGTCTCGGTTTGACGGGCGATCGCTGGCTGAATTACTTGTATCGGACTGATCGCCAACGGCAAATCTGGCTGAATGCGTCGCTGCAAAACGCTAATCGTCCCGACATCAGAACGGCTCCGCGAAATCAGATTCGACTGCAATGGGAGTTCATTAATTGACACAGGCGCGATCGCTGCTGGCTCCTGATGGCTGAATCCAGTTAACATCGATTGTGAATTGGGGACGGGCGATCGCTGCACGATCGCGAACGGTGAAACAGCTTGCACTAGCGGACGAGCAACAGGGACTGCAACACTCGCTGACTGGACTGGAGCGATCGAGTTTTGAGCGATCGAGTCCTGAGCAATCGCTGGCGGTGTATCCGATAAAGCGTGTCGCAGCACTAACGTTGCTTCTTCCGCTGTCGGTTCTATTGAGTGAAGGGGGCTGATCGGCGCGATCGTGGTCGTTGGAGTCCCATCCAAGGTTGGTATTGGCGCAGAAGTCGGATCGTCCACTCTGGCGCGAGGTGGTGATTCAGGGGCGATCGAGACAGCTTCGTGAGATGACTGAACGGGTGAGACTGCTGAAACGATCGCGGCAGACGAATCGGACGCTGCTTTTCGTTGAATTGCCGTTGCTTGAGTCGGGTTCGCTGAGACGCGGCGGATGCGATATTCGTGATTGGGTGCAGTGGATGCGATCGCTGACTCGCTCACGGACTCATTCACAGACTCGTTGAAGGGCGCGATCATCGCAGGCGCAGTCGTAAACGTGGCTGAATCCAAATCCGTTGTAGGCATGGCGATCGTGGTGGAACTCAGCGGCAACGGCTCCGAGGTGAACGGCGCGGTGGTTGCTAGGGGTAGGGATGGCGCGATCGCGCCCACGGGAGTCACTTCAGGCGATCGAAACACCCGTTCCGTGGGTACAGGCGATGCCGTTGCCAACGCTAATTCTGTACGACCTGCCGAATCACTATCACGACTGCTGTAGCGAGTTTGCAGTTGTTCCACCAGAGCAGAGCGCCGCACAATCGAGTTGGGTAGCCCTGTAAATTCGGTGCTGTAGCGGCTCAGATTGATCACTCCAGCTTGAGTGCGACGACGATCGAGCCGTTGAATTAGCGGCGACGTTTGTAGGAATTCTGCTTGCTCCGCGTCCATCAAAATCCTCCCGAAAGGTTGACCGACCCACTGATTTTTGCGCCAATTCCCGCCACCAGATTGCCGACACTGGGACGGCTCAGACCTCGATGTGACAGTTCCACACTCTCAACCGCAACATTGCCAGAATCTGCCCGCAGATCTGGACCTGCCCACTTGTAGGGAAACGCTTCTTTAAAGTTCCACCAGATCACGGGAGTTTGTTGACGATCGAGTAGATAAATCGTGCCGTTGCGCCGCTTGATTTTGCCTTGGATTACGTCTTGGTGCCAACTCCAGAGGCTATCAATCTGTGTGATTCCATGCTTCAACACTAGCGGCGGATATTTACTGGCTCCGGCAAAGCGATGCATATATTCGTTCACGCCACCCTCGCGATAGTCCAGAAACTCGGTTTCGGCTTGCAAACCGCTGCATTCAGAAAAACCTCCCACGACCAATCCTTCAATTTCGACTAAAAAATTGGTCACCTGATAGGGGTCAAACCGAACGCCTAACAGATTCGATGCCAAACTTAAGGCAGCATTTAAGGGCGGATCAAAGGGTGGCATAAGTCAACTTTTCTAAGAAACAGGTTCATTTAAGCGCTGATTAATTTTGGCGATCTCGGCGACCCAATGCAGCCGATCGGGATGTTCGAGTGCCAAAATTTGTTCGGGTGTCCAGTGAAAGTGATAGGCAATATACGCTACCTCCTCATACAGTCGTTCTAAGGGGTAGCGCGTTACTCCCCCACGCTGCTCAACTCCACTTGAAACGCTTTTTCGCAGTAGGGACATTGTGTTTGGACGCGATTGTGTCCGTTCTGATTGACGCGACTATAAAGGTCTTGTAGGTACGCCAGATCTGCTGCAAATAGTTCTTCGATCGTTTTAGGGTTAATGTGTTCTAGTGTTCCAAGTTTTGTCACGACGCGAGACAGCAAAATCAACAGCAAGTAGGCTGAATTACTGCGAACGCGCGGATCTTTGAGGGGCGCAATTTCATCAAATGCGGTTGCTAGTCGCATGATGCCTTCTTTGTGCAAGGTGCCTTCTGAGTCTACATAGCCCAGCGGTAGCGTGAACGAAAACTCGGTTTGCAGCATAGGTTTTTAAGCTTTGACCATCTCCTCATGAACAATTTCTAGCGTCTCGATCGCCACATCATTGCTCGTAGCATTCAAGGTCGGGCCTGTCCATTTTGAGGGCCAAGCATTGCGAATATTCCAGCGCCATTTCTCTTCGCGGGCTTCGTTTAATAGAACGATCGAAACATTTTTGCGATCGGCTTTTCCATCCACCACGCTTTGTCGCCACTTCCACAGTTTGTCAGAATCTGTCAGCCCTCGTTTAAGCGTGATGGGGGAGTGCTTATTTAACCCAGTTAGTTTCCGCACATGATTGGGATCGCTGCCCTCACGGTAATCTACAGCGTCAGTCATCGCATCTAACCCGCTACATTCACGAAAACCTGCTTCGGTAATGCCATCAATTTCAACTAAGAAATTAAAGCCACGATACGGATCAGCCATTGTTCATCTCCTTAGTTAGTTGTTGATCGTTAGTTAGGTTTGAGTGAGAACAAAACTAATCGCTAAGAACTCACTTCAATTCCGCCAGCGCGATGAATAATTCGGATCACGAGGAATTCTGCTGGCGCTGCGACGGCTAAACCAATCTCGGTGATCAGTTCTCCAGCTTCGCGGCGATCGGGCGGATTCGTTTCAGCGTCGCACTTGACGTAAAATGCTTGCTGCGGCGATTGTCCCTGAAGGGCACCCGCTTGCCACAATCGATCTAAATAGACGCTGAGTTCGCGCTGAATTCGCACCCACAGTCGCGGGGAGTTGGGTTCAAAGCTTGCCCATCGCATATTTGCGTCTATCCAGCGTCCGAGAGTTAGGAACACTCGACGCACATTGATATAGCGCCAGTTGGGATCGCGACTGAGCGTGCGTGCGCCCCAAACGCGAATGCCGCGACCGGGGAACGATCGCAAACAGTTGACATGGGCTGGATTCAAGTCGTCTTGGACGGTGTTGTCGATCGCGAATTCCAGATCCAAAGCATCGCGCACTGCTTCGTTCGCCGGAGCCTTAAAGACTCCACGGGCAGCATCACTGCGGGCAAAAATTCCAGCAACGTGACCGCACGGTGGCACCCAGCGATTCTGGGAATTTTTCAGCCAGGGATAGTAAAGAGCGGCGTTGACTGGTTCTTGCTGATTCCGCATCAAATCGAGGCGCTGTTGCTTAACGGTCGCGACGCTGCTGCCAGGGATCGCATCCAGAATTGCCATGCGATCGCCCTGCTTCCCACAGTGCGTCACTACCTGCTGCTGCACCTGAATCACGGCATCGCGATCCAGCGTCATGGCATCGGGAATAGCAACCAGATCCAGCTCGGTGAGTGTCATCAATCCCGCGATCGCTTCCTCTA
>JAYVFW010000133.1:0-5540 GCA_043772715.1 Phormidesmis sp.
GATTTGCGTTGCCTCAACCAAAAATTTTCTAACATTCCGCCTCGCTATTGGTGGTTAAGCGGCATCGGTGGAGTATTGGTCAGTGCGATCGCGATCGCCTCAATCATTAAAACCGAAACAGGCTGGGGCTGGACGTGGCGAGGACGCAACCTATCGAGTTAAAAAATCAGGTCTACCCTCATGCACTTCGATCCCGTGGTTCAGGTTCTCATTCAGGTTTTGATTATCATTGGTCTTTCGCGGCTGATGGGGTTGGCGTTTCGGCGCATCAAACAGCCGTTGGTGATTGGTGAAATCGTTGCGGGAATTATGCTGGGGCCATCGCTGTTTGGCGCGATCGCACCCGATGCGGCGGCGGCTCTGTTTACGCCAGAGACGATTCCTTATCTAGGGGTGCTGTCGCAAATCGGACTGATCTTTTTCATGTTTTTGATCGGGTTGGAGTTAGACCCGAAATATCTCAAAAATGGGTTAAATGTCGCGGTGCTGGTTTCACACATCAGCATTTTGGTGCCGTTTTCGCTGGGGACGCTGCTGGCACTGCTGCTCTATCCGCAAGTGTCGAACAATAGCGTGGCATTTACGGCATTTGCGCTATTTTTGGGCGCGGCAATGTCGATTACGGCGTTCCCGGTGCTGGCGAGAATTATTACTGAAAACAATTTGCAAAATAGTCGCTTAGGGACGCTGGCGCTCACCTGTGCAGCCGTCGATGATGTGACGGCTTGGTGTTTGCTGGCGTTGGCGATCGCCGTCACCCGCACCAACTCGATGGCAGGCGCGATACCCACGATCGTCCAGTCAATCGTCTACATCGGCTTGATGGCAACATTGGGACGCAAACTGCTGGGATATTTAGCGCCTTATTACGATCGGACTCGCAAGCTCAATCAAACCGTCGTTGCGCTGATCTATATGGGAGTCGTGATCTCAGCGCTGATCACCGAGTTGATTGGCATTCACTTGATTTTTGGAGCCTTTTTGTTTGGCGCAGTCATGCCCAAGCATGAAGGACTGACGCGGGAACTAGCGGAAAAAACAGAAGATTTTGTACTGACGTTCCTGCTGCCGATTTTCTTTGCCTACAGCGGGCTGCGAACCCAGATTGGCTTGCTCAACAGTCCGATTTTGTGGGGGTTGTGTTTGCTGGTGCTTACCGTGGCGATCGTGGGCAAATATGCAGGCACCTACGTGGCGGCGAGAGTTTCTGGAATTGACAAACGAGAGTCGTCAGCATTAGCTTGGTTAATGAACACTCGTGGGCTGACAGAACTGATCGTCCTCAATATTGGATTGAGTTTAGGAGTGATTTCGCCATTGCTATTTACAATGCTGGTGATTATGGCGCTAGTCACGACGTTTATGACTTCACCATTGCTGGAGTTAACTTATCCCAAACAGCAAATTCGTAAAAATAGCGCTGAACCTGTTGTAGACGATCGCCCACCCGCTTATCGAATTTTAGTGCCGATCGCCAATCCCAGTAGTCAGAGAGGCTTGATTCAGCTAGCCATGTCGATCGCGGTCGGCAATGTGCCGCTGCAACCTCATCAGCAGCCTGCGATTGTGTCTCCGCTCAGTCTGATTCAGCTAGACGAAGATTATGTCTATGAAAGTACGCCTGCGGAAGCCGATCGATTAATCGCCCAGCGACAAGCGCAGCTCGATGAGTTAGTGCAAAGTCTTGAGCCGCCAGAGCATCACAGTTTAGTGCGTCCGATTATTCAAGTTTCTAATGATGTGGCGCGAGCAACTGCCAACATTGCCAGCCGCGATCGGGTTGATTTAGTGGTGGTAGGCTGGCACCGTCCGGCGTTTAGCACCAATCGCTTAGGCGGACGAGTCGGACAGATTCTCAGCACGGCTCCGGTGGATGTGGCGGTGTATATCGATCGCCAACCGACCAAGCTGGAACGGCTTTTGCTTCCTTATGTTTCAAACGTGCACACCGACTTAGGGTTAGAACTGGCGCTGAGATTGCTGATTAACCGCGAAAATAGTCACCTAACCATTTTGCGGATGGCATCGGGCGATCAGCCGCCTAGCGAGTTGAGCTATGAGTTTTATAACTTAATCGAGCGGCTGCCGCAGCAAGTAGTCGATCGGATCTCGATGCCGATCATTGAAGCAGCCAGCCCAATTTTGGCAGTGGTCGATGCTTCTAGAATGGCAGATTTAACGATCGCCGGAGCCAGCCGAGAATGGGGACTCGATCGCCAAACTTTGGGGCGATATGCTGATGAGCTAGCGGTACGGTGTCGTTCTTCGCTGCTGATCACGCGCCGATATAACGAGGTTGCCTCCCATTTAACTTCGGTGTTAGCAAGCCCTGGAATTGAGTCGATGAGGGAACGCGAATCATGAAATTCTTTAATCTTAAATCTCTGGCTTTCTACGCAGGCGCGATCGGGTTTGTGGTGGCGCTATTTAGTTTTGCAACGGCTTATGGTGAGGCAAATCTCAAAGCACCGATCAAAATAGAGGGTCGCTATCGCATTCCGGCTCAAACCCTGCCGGGATGTCTCAAGGCAGATGCCCTGGTTCTCACAATTCAGCAATCGGGACTTTATCTCAGTGGCTCGTTGTTGAATGCAAATGAAACTGGCAGAACGCTGACCGCTTCTAAGAAAAAACCGTCGCTCACCGGAATGCTCGATTCGCATCAGGAAGCGCTCGATCGACAACCACTCACATTGTCGGGCGTTCCTGCTCATTTGGATGCGTGTCAAAAAACCGCTCAAGTTCGTGAAGTGACGATTCGGGGCAGTGTGACAGAAGAAACGATTAGAGGCAACATTCGCTTAGAATCTGCACCTGGGGTAAACTTTGTCGGTCAGCGAGAAGATCCGCCATCGGATGTTCGCTAGAGATACTTTGAGGGGTTAAATCAACGTCAGTTCGACGAATTTTTCGCTTTGTTGTCAGCGACTTATGCCCCCTAAATCCTCCAGAATGGGGGACTTTGAACCGGAAATCTTGGCTTGAAGTCCCCCAAAACTTGGGGGATTTAGATAGCTCTCCCGAATTCACAATTGGAATGAACTGCTTCGTTGTCAGCGACTTATGCCTTGTATCGTGAGAGTGTTGTCCATCGCCTATCATCTAAATAGCAACAGTTGCAGCAATCCACCAACGACACTGATCAGAGATTGACCCAATCCACCGTTGCTTTCTTTTTGCTCTTTGGGTGGATTTTTGATGCTTTGCACTAGCTTTTGGGCAGCTTCGGCATTTTCTTTTTGACCTTGTTGTGAAAACAGAGTCGATGCAAATTCGCTGTCTTGAACGGCTCCATCTTTTTCACCCAGCTCTAATCGAGCGATCGCTCGCCCAAAATAAGCCATCGCGTGGTCAGGCTTGCGAACAATTACCTGGTTGAAGTGCGCGATCGCTTTTTCATAGCTGTGCTGTTTTGTGGCTTCTAGTGCCCAGCGATAAAAATCTTCAGCGTCTCCGGCTGTGGAGGGTAACCCGATCGCGCCTTGCAGAGCAGCATTGACCATTCGAGCGCCCGTCAGATCGGCTCCTGATAAGAAAGCTCCTCGCAAATCTGCCCCGCTCAAGTCTGCGCCCGTTAATTTCGCGCCGCTTAAATCGGCTCCATAAAGACTTGCCCCGGCTAAATTTGCGCCGCTCAAGTTGGCTCCTGATAAAACGGCTTGGCTGAGGTTTGCCCCAGCTAAATTTGCCTGATTTAGGTTTGCCCCGGTTAACCGAGCCAACACCAATCCCGCGCCGCTCAAGTCACAGCTTTGGCATTGTTTGGTCGCAATCAATTGCTGAACATGGTCGAGGTTTTCAGCTTGAGCGGGAACTACAATCGTCAACAGCAGCGCAGAGATCGTCAAAGATTTGAGCTTCATAGATTAGCAGCAGAACTTAACTTCTTAAATTAGTCGTTTCAAAAATGGTCGATCGCGATAACCCATACTACGTTTGTTTCTAATTTGTGGCACGATCGATTTAAGTCCCTTTTAAGAACCAGATATTTGTATCATGTCTAAAAAGCAAAAGTTTCCCTATCTGGTTGGCTCAAAATGGACGGCGCAGCAAACCACTTGGGGATGGCGACATTTTCAAGTCGTCAATCGCAAAAACGAAGGTCAATGGGTGTTTGCTGAAATGATCGCAGCCTGTGATCCAAATATTCGATTTTGGATGAATGCCAGACTCTTAAAAGATCGATCGCAGTGGCAAGCAGGCTGGCGATCGCTGCAAGAAATCAAAATTGACGAAAGTTTTCAATTTGAAGCCGAGTAAGCATCTAGAACAGTTCGACTCCCGCAAATTCCTTGATGACTCCGGTGGCTGCTTCACCACACGTCCGAGGAGTCGGAAAAATCTTGGTAGGATTGGCGATGCCTTTAGGGTTAAATGCCTGACGCACATATTGCATCGTTTCCAAATCTGCTGGCGAAAACATTTCTGGCATATAGCAGCGTTTATCTGCGCCGATGCCGTGTTCGCCTGAAATGCTGCCGCCAACTTTCACACACAGTTTGAGAATGGCTCCCCCCAATTCTTCGACTTTTTCTAGCGCCCCCGGAACGGCATTATCGTAGAGAATTAGGGGATGTAAATTGCCGTCCCCAGCGTGAAAAACATTGGCGACGTGATAGCCAAACTTTTCACCCAGTAGGGCAATTTCATGCAGCACATATTCTAGTTTTGTGCGGGGAATCACGCCATCTTGAACGTAGTAGTCAGGGCTAATTTTTCCCATCGCGGCAAAGGCAGCTTTGCGTCCTTTCCAAAGTCTGAGGCGCTGATCGGGGTCGGTGGCGATCGTCACGTTTCGCGCCCCATTTTGTTTACAAATTGCGGCAATGCGCTGGCTGTTTGTCTCGGCTTCAATTTCTAGCCCATCGACTTCGATTAGCAAAATCGCCTCGGCATCGCGGGGATAACACTCAGTGCAAACCACATCTTCAACGGCATTAATGCTGAAGTTATCCATCATCTCCATGCCACCGGGAATGATGCCCGAGCTGATGATATCTGAGACGGTCGCCCCGGCAGCTTCGACGCTCGTAAAGTCTGCCAGCAACACCCGAATCGATTCGGGTGTTTTGAGAATTTTAAGGGTGATCTCAGTCGCGATGCCCAAAGTGCCTTCAGATCCGACAAAAACGCCTGTGAGATCATAACCGGGCATTTCAGGAATCTCGCCGCCTACATCGGCGATCGAGCCATCGGGCAACACGAGTTTTAACCCTAAAACGTGATTGGTGGTCACGCCATATTTCAAACAGTGAACGCCGCCCGAATTTTCGGCAACGTTGCCGCCGATCGAGCAAATAATCTGACTCGACGGGTCAGGCGCATAATAAAATCCCGCTCCGCTCACCGCTTGAGTCACCCAGTTATTAATCACACCGGGCTGCACGACGACGCGCTGATTTTCTAAATCAATACTGATAATGCGCTTCATCAAGGCAGTGACAATCAGCACACAGTTCTTAATTGGCAGCGCTCCGCCTGATAATCCGGTTCCTGATCCTCTAGCGATGAATGGGACTTGGTAGCGATCGCAGATCTTC
>JAYVFW010000134.1:0-2007 GCA_043772715.1 Phormidesmis sp.
GCATAACCATCTAAGTAGACTGACTTTCACCGTGTGATCCATCCAGTGATTTAGAAGATTAGGCTGATAGTTTGCAGCCCAACTCCCCGAAAACGCAATTTGTTTAGCGCGAGGCGCAACTGTGGAGCACCGCGCCCCTTGCAGCCTAAACACTTAGGTGCTTAGACTGATAGCTTGTAGCCCAAGCCTCGATCGAGCACCCTAACCCAACATGCTACCCAAATCATCCGTTTCTTCAAATTTAAGCAACGTGTAATCAGCTCTACACAAAATTTGAACTGCTACGTCTTCAGGATATGGGTCTTTGCGTGGCATAATTTCAGGCAGAAACAAAACGCGAAAATCCTTTTTTTGATGTGAGTGAGGAGTTTTACTAATGATCAACATTCAGATGAACCGATGGAATCCCGCGATCGCCGGACTTGCCCTAATTTCCCTAACCGGAGCCGCTACCCCAGCGTTTGCCCAAACCCCAGCCGCCGCCCCGCCACTCAACGGGCAGTGCCGCGAAGCGAAAGTGTCTACCCCGATTTTTAGTCAACGATCGTCCACTAGTTCCACGGTTTCGCTCCTAGCTACGGCTCAAAGAGTCACGCTGGCAGAAAACGCGGTCGTCAATGGATTTATCTTGGTCAATGTGCCCAGCAATGGCTATGTTCAAGCGGTCAACCTCAGAGCCTGTTCGGGGCAGCCTCCTAAAGGGCTGTGCCGTCGCGTCGTCCAGCCTCAAGGTTTGATTATTCGTCAAGGACCCAACACGACCTCGGCGATCGTCGGTGGTGCAGACTTTAACAGCCAGGTTTTTGTGACGACAAGCCCTGCAACGTCAAGGACTGCCTCAGATGGTCGCATTTGGGTGCAAATCGCTAGACCAGCGGCTGGCTGGGTTTCTAACGGCTTTCAAAATACTCCCGGCAGCAACTTGGTATTTTGCCAATAGAGGGGCTTCTAGCTGACTCAGCGGAAATCTCTGTAAAAACCTGGATCGTCAGCATGATCCAGGTTTCTTTTGTCTGTTAGCATTCACCCATCTCCGCTGGTTGCTGAGTGGAAATTGACCTAAAATTTAGTGCAGAGTTTTGTCAAGCTTTTGGAAACTGTTTTATGAGTAGTACCCTTTTAGAAGCGGTTAAAGCCGGGGTGGTTGGGTCAGTGGCTGCGCCCGAAAAGACGAGTCAGACGGTGCGGAAGACCAGCCCCAATTATAAAGTGATCGTGTTAAATGATGATTTCAACACCTTTGAACACGTGTCAGCGTCCTTGATCAAGTACATTCCTAATATGACGGGCGATCGAGCTTGGAAACTCACCAACCAAGTGCATTTTGACGGGCAGGCAACCGTGTGGGTCGGTCAACTAGAGCAAGCAGAGCTTTATCATATGCAGCTTGGCATGGAGGGGCTGACGTTAGCCCCTTTAGAGACTGCTTGAACGATGAAATTAAGGAGGCAGGCTGAGGCTAAACTACAAGTATGGGAAATTCTAGCGGCAGGGTAGTGCTTAATCACTCCACTCATATTCCTGGCTTAATTTCCCGACTAGAGAAGTTGGTCAAACACGATGAAATCAGCACCATTACGCCCGGTGTGATTGCTTCTGTGCGATCGCATTCTCCCCAGTTTAAGCTGAAAGTTTCGGTGCCGATTCGAGGCGGCTATAAGCTGATTGCTCGTCAAGGTAAGACCGTGCAAGAGGTGTTTATCTTGACGACGCTGGCACAAGAGTTGTTAGAAGCGGCGATCGCTCAGGTGATCAAAAAATAGCGACCGCCCTGCTTAGAATTACTCAGTTTGTTTAGCCCGAACTGAAATTCGGTGAAGCGGTAAACTGAGCGCACAAGAAAAAGTCAACAAATAGGAAAAGACCGCCGTAAACTTTAGGCTCAACGCGGCGATTTCCCAGTCAGGTGAAACCCATTTTTGGGCAGCGATCGCCATGCAGTGCACAATCCAGTAAGCAAACGTCATCGAAAACAGTACTTGGTTTGTGTTGTCGGGATCATCGCTT
>JAYVFW010000135.1:0-5512 GCA_043772715.1 Phormidesmis sp.
GCGGCTTTCCGAGCTTGACCTGCATGACGGTATAACCGCGCTGTAAGCTCCGTTTCGATCCGCCGTGCAACGCAATTAGAAACGAATCGCGTAAGGCAGTGGAGTGTGTTGCATCAAAATATTCCAACCCTAATGGGGCACTGTGAGCCGCGAACGTTGCATCTGCTAATGGCACAGTCGCGCAATTGATTCGGTTCTTTGCATTCTGGTATTGAGGATCAACATAAATTTTAGCGCGGTATTCAAAGCAGTATGGGAACCCATAATGTTGCTGTGCTTTTAAGTGGAAAAATGTTTCATTGGGCTGCTGATCCCCTAAATGATCTGCTCCCATATTTGTGGCAAACAGTTGGTGGTTGACCCATTTAAGTCCGACTGCGTTGCGTAACCCCTTGGCGTAGGATTTCTGATGCTTGCCATCCAAATCCATTTCGACGATCGACGAGCGGATCGCTTCTTTTTCTTCGCAACTGTTGCAGCTACTGCCGACTGAGACGTAAACTTTTTGCTCTGCGATCGCCACAGTTCGAGTCAGATGCCAGCCGCCATATTTGTAGCTCAACCCATAGTCTGGGAATTTTGCTAAGACTTGCGGTGACGCTTGCGGGGTAGTTTCTCCATCATGATAGCGATATCGAATCAACCGATCGGTGAGCGCAACATACAACCATTTTGTTCCGTTAGGCTCAACATAGAAGGCAATGCTATTGGGATTTCTCAGGTTTTTTAGATAGGGTGTGGTTTTGCCAAATTGACCTGTTTTTGGATCGAAGCGATCGAGACTGTAAATTGTTCCCTTTTGGTTGTCGGTTAGATTAAACAGATCGGTAACAAAAATCCGCTGATCAGGACTTTTTGCCATAAACCGAACTCGCTTTAACCCTTGCGCTGCAATGCGAATCTGAAAATCTTTTGGCAAAGATAAGGTAAACGTTTTGCCGCTAGCGAGAACGATACGACGCGGCGTTAACTTTTGAGAGGGGGACTGGGCAATTTGTACTGCTGTAGTGTTGGGAACTAGCGCATGAACACGTTGAATTTGCCCTTGCATTTGAGTAAAAGCACCACTCAAAACGAGTCCAATTAGCCATCTCATAGTCTTTGCCATCCTTAACATCACAGCAACACGCTTAAGTTGCAGCTTAACTTCTAATCTTGGCTGGTGCATACCCGTGCGTAACAGGCTTTAGATATACAGCCGCAACCTCTACACCGTTCAATCATAAAGCACTTCTAGACATTACATCGAATTCCTTGTGGGTGCAGGCACAACTGTAGGACCTACGCAAACCTCGAAGGTTTTAACCAAGAATCAAGCATCGTGACCGGCAGAGTGGCTTAAACCTCCGAGGTTTTGGTCAAAATGCGTAAGTCCTGAACTGTTAAAAACGATCGAGCAAAAGTACAAGGAGAAATGGCATGGAAGAGGTTTAAGCCGTTAAGGATCTGAACTTCAACGCATCTACGTTAATTGGCGCTGTGAAACGTCCCAGCGAAACGTGTTCGGCGCTGTCTGGTTTGTAGTGAACCCAAAACGAAAGAGCGAATTTGGGTGGAAAGGGGCGAACTACAATAACGCCAAAGCCTTCAAATCGGTAGTCGGGATTTCCAACAATGCCGAGAGGCGAAGTATCGCTGTTGTTGAAAGCGAGAGAAAGTCCTTTTGCTGTAGCTGCTGCATTGATTTCGTCGATCGTTTGACGAGAGTTTGCTAAAGCAGAAAGTAAGCTGTTCAAAATTGTTGTAGCGGTTGCAACTGTCATGAGAGTAACTCCTATATTAGTGGAGGTGGTTGCCAATCAGGGGTAACTTAAATACTGGGTCTAGAGTGGTTAGCGGTCGTTCATTTCCTGATTAAGGGCAATGGTTGACCGCATTATCGGTGCATTAAGGCTGCGGTTTCGATAAATGAGGTCTGTTGATCACGATGCTTCCGGCTGGAGAAGCCTCTTGCTGAACAAACCCGGTTCGTAATCCACTTGATGGTGCGGTTAAAGACATCGCGCAGGCGGAAATCAGCAAAAGTGGAGCAAGGATTAAAGTAGAGGTAATGACAAAATCTCGTCTGGATATTGCGTTCATGCTCCTGAATCTGATTTAGCGCTCTTCTTGGCTTGATAAATCCATCAAACTTGTTGGATAACTGAGTTCGAGCCTGAGAATAACTGAGTTATTTCGACTTTCGACGAAGTGTGAAGTTCAATGTTTGTTTCAACTAAGAAAGCTGTCTGTGTCGGGTGAAAAATTCCTGAATGTGATTGCAATTCACAAAGTCAAGAATAGACCTCCTGCATGAATCCGGGAACGCCCCCTAAATCCCCCAATTCTGGAGGACTTTGAACTCCGGTTCCCCCAGAATTGGGGGTTAGGGGGCGAGATCTAAGGGTGATTTACGTCGAGAATTTTATTCGTGCAGGAGGTCTAATCAACTGAAGCAACGATATCAACAACAAAACGGTTATTCCTGAATGTTCATGACTGATTTGTAACTGAGTTGTAAATGACTTTTTGAGCGACTAAACGAATGCCAGTATGATCAATGAAGAGTTTGAGGAGACTGTCATGAGTCGATCGCTACGAGTTCACGTTGATTCTATTCCCAGAGTTAAAGCAGGACTGCGACGCAACGGCTACGCTCGTCAAAAGGATTTGGCTGAAGAATTAGGGATCGCCCTGTCAACGTTGAGCAACTACCTTAACGGTCGCCCTGTGGATTCTGTAAACTTTACTGAGATTAGTGGCTGCTTGGGGCTAGATTGGCAAGCGATTAGCCTAGAACACAACGCCGAAGAAATCGCCGATTTTCTATCCGCTTCAATTTTGACCGAGCCAGACGCGATCGCTGA
This sequence comes from Phormidesmis sp., assembly GCA_043772715.1. Taxonomy (GTDB): domain Bacteria; phylum Cyanobacteriota; class Cyanobacteriia; order Leptolyngbyales; family Leptolyngbyaceae; genus Phormidesmis_A. Next base: position 2,847 of record JAYVFW010000135.1, read on the forward strand.
CGCTTTTATTTATGTTGAGCGTCCTCCGATCGAGCGCGTTTGTTATGAAGCTCTGCTGCATCCAAGTACGCTGCTGAGAATAAAAGCGCCGCGATTAATGGGAAAAACTTCGCTGGTGTTGCACCTTTTGCGGCAGGTAGCAAAGCAAGGCTATCGCACGATCCACTTAAACTTTCACTTAGCAAATCAAACAGATTTTCGGAGCTTGAGTGCATTTTTGCAGTGGTTCTGCGCTAGTGTAACGCAACAGCTCCAAATGCCAAATCGGTTAGCTGAGTATTGGGATGAAGAATTTTCAACCAATAAAGTGAGTTGCACCGAGTATTTTGAAAAGTATTTGTTATCGGTTGCTCCACAGCCTTTGGTGCTCAGTTTGGATGAGGTTGATCGCTTATTTTCTTACCCAGAGATTGCAGCAGATTTTCTCAGCTTGCTGCGAGCGTGGTATGAGAAAACGAGAACGCTGAGAGTTTGGCAACAGCTAAGGCTGATGATTGTTTACGCAACTGAGGTCTACATTCCACTTAATCTGCACGAATCTCCGTTTAATGTCGGGCAACTGATTGAGTTAAGCGAATTCACACCCCAGCAGATTGCAAGCCTTGCCCAACAGTATGAGTTAGATTGGACGGAAACGCAGACTCAGCAATTAATGGCGATCGTAGGCGGACATCCAGAGTGGGTGGTCAAGGCGCTACGATCCCTGAAAACGCAGGAAATACCGTTCGACCAACTGTTAGAAACTGCTGCAACAGAGTCTGGAATTTATAGCGGTGAGTTGCGGCACTTGTGGCGGATGGTGCATCAACGCATAGAGCTATTAGAAGCCGTTAAAGTTGTGATGCAGGCAACTCAGCCAGTTCGCTTATCGACTGATTTGAGTTATCAACTGCACAGCTTGGGGCTAATTCAACTACACGGTAATTTAGCAATCTCTCGGTGTGCGTTATATCGACAATATTTCTGCGATCGCTTCGGCGAGGGGCTATGAGCGAGAAAGTGTATCAAGTTGGCGGTAGCCTCCGCGCCGATGCTGTCAGCTATGTGGTTCGGCAAGCCGATCGTGTGCTGTATAAAGCGTTGAGATCCGGGGAGTTTTGCTACGTGCTGAACTCGCGTCAAATGGGCAAGTCTAGCTTGCGTGTGCGCGTGATGCACCAGCTTAGAACCGAAGGATTTGTGTGCGTCTCGATCGACATTACGCTGATTAAAGAGCAACACGTGACTGCTCAACAATGGTATGGCAGCTTAATGCGGAGTTTGGCAAACGATTTAGAACTCGGTGAGCTAAATTTACGCCAATGGTGGCACGATCGCGAGGGATTACCAGCCATTCAATGTTTTAGTGAATTTGTTGAGCAAGTTGTACTGTTAAAAATCACTCAACCGATTGTAATCTTTATTGATGAGATCGATAGTATTCTCAGTCTTGAGTTCAAAGATGATTTCTTTGCATTAATTCGGGCGTTCTATAACAAACGAGCCGATAGTTCTGCTTATCGAAAACTTACCTTTTGTCTTTTGGGCGTAACGACACCAAGCGAACTCATTCAAGATCGCGCTCGAACCCCGTTTAATATTGGGCAAGCGATCGATTTAAGTGGCTTCCAGTTTCATGAGACTCGTCCACTCGAAAAAGGACTAGCTGAACGCGCATCTAATCCTTATAGTGTTCTAAAAGTGGTTTTGAACTGGACAAGCGGACAGCCATTTTTGACTCAAAAGCTGTGTCAATTAGTCACTCACTCCTCTACTTGGATTGATGAGGGTCAAGAAGAGATCGCGGTTGAACAAATTGTCCGTCAGCGCATCATTGAAAATTGGGAAGCTCAAGATGATCCTGAACATTTAAGAACAATCCGAGATCGCTTGTTATACCTCGGCGAGCGGCGTGCGGGTCGGTTGCTCGGCATCTGCCAGCAAATTGTGAGACGGAATGATATTCCAGCCGATAGTAGTGTCGAACAGATTGAACTACGCTTAACCGGATTAGTTGTGCGATCGCGAAGTAGTCTCAAGATTTATAACCGCATCTATCAAACCGTTTTTAATGCAGACTGGTTGACCCAAGAATTAGCGAAACTGCGTCCTTATGGAACTGGACTAGAAGCTTGGTTAACGTCTGGAATGCAGGATGAATCTCGCCTGTTGCGGGGTAAGACTTTGCAGGAAGCAATGCGATGGTCGCAGGACAAGAGCCTGAGTGATGAAGACTACCGCTTTTTAGGTATGAGCCAAGAATTAGAGAAGCGCGATCTTCGGCAACAGTTGCAGGCTGAGGCTGAGGCAAAGCAAGTTCTCATCGAAACACAGCAACAGATTCAGAAAGAACTGGCGATCGCAACTGAACAACTTCTCAAAGTTGAGCGTGAAACCGCACAAATTATTAAGCAAGGACAGAGAGTTAAGATAACAACAGCCCTAATAGCAGGAACAATATTACTCGGATCACTCTGGCTTGGCTCCTCGTTGATGCAAGATGCTCGAAAGTCGCGCCAACTTGTAGAAGAATCTAGCACTATCCTTAGACAGTTTGATCAAGGTGCTTTGACTCAAATTGATGGAGTTCTACAGCGCATTTCAGGCTTATGAAGTACAGTAACAACAGTCTGCGAACCAGTTGCGTAAATGCTCAGGATTAACTAGGTGCAAAGCGGTTGCAATCA
>JAYVFW010000136.1:0-5502 GCA_043772715.1 Phormidesmis sp.
ATTGATCTGATCCATAAAATCCCGTTCTGGAACCACCACCACAATCAGCCAATCTAACCCCTGAACTGTTTTGAGCGGCACGACTTGTAAAAATTGCCGTTCACCGCCGAGATCAAAATCTAGCTGTTGAGCCTGATTGATTTGCGGCAAGTCTCCAAAGCGTTGCTGCAAATATTTGGCAGTGCGTCGCGTCAAGCGATCGCTGCTTTCGGTGGCTTTGACTCGAATCGGAGTCTGCTGATTGATCGGCGCAGTCGGGTTTTGAATCACAAAGGGTTGTTGAGTCGCAGAGCTGCCGACGAGTAACCCGGTGCGGCGTTCGAGGATGAACGTTTCGCCCGATCGCCCAATTTTGAGACTGCGGAGAAATTGACTGATCCCCGTCAGTGAGAAATCTACGGCAGCCACGCCTAACAGCTTGCGCCGATCGTCATAGATCGGCAAGCTGGCATTTAGCACATCTTGAGGAGTGGCAAACAGTTTATAGATGCCGCCCCAGTTTGCTGTTCCAGATTTGACCGCAGATTTATGCCACGGGCGAGTCCGAGGATCGTAGTTGGGTTTAGACCTGAGGAGTTTGGTGCGATGTCCTGGGCGATCGGTGGCATAGATTTTCACCGCATGATCTGTAGAATCACCCGAAATTTTGACTTGAAAGCGACCGTCTTCTGCTCTTTCTACGGCAACGTGTTCTCGATATTCTGACGCAACGTAAACGGCGGTTACGGTATCAAACGTTTCTAGCTGATACCAAAGGTGTCGTTCTAACGCTGCAAAATCTTGGGGATCAACTTCACCTAATCGAATCGCATCAGCATTGAGTTGATTAATTTTGTGAGGAGTCTCAACATAGGTTTGCAAATATTGTTGAATTCGAGCCGAGATTTCGCTCCGCAGTTGCACAGCGACCTCATGGACTGCCTGTTGCCCATTGCGGATTGATAACCACCCGATCAGCCCAACCGCTAACGAAATTTGCAGAATAAACGGCACCACAAGCACACGGCGGAGCGGCACACTTTTAGCAAACTTTGAAAGCCGATGGGTGAAAGGACTCATGCCCAACTCCTTAAATTGTGAACAGCCGTGCTAAATAAAAGACCCTCATCCCCAACCCTTCTCCTTAGGGAGAAGGGAGCCAGATTCAAAGTCCCTCTCCCTAGGGCTACTGTGTACACATAAGTGGCTTGATCGTTCGTTGCTGAGATCTTCGCCCCCCAAATCCCCCAATCTGGGGGACTTTGAACTCGGAGTCTTGGCTTGAAGTCCCCCAATTTTGGGGGATTTAGGGAGCTGAAGCTGACTGAAACGGAGCGATAAACGACTTGTGTGTACGCGGTAGCTCCCTAGGAAGAGGGATTTAGGGTGAGGGCAGTTTGCAGCATCTTACATTTAATTAAATCTGTCTACTCATGGCGCGACTACTAGCTTAAATGTCTCAAATTCAACAAATCTTTTTAACCTAATGTAAGAGATCAGCGATCGCAAACAAAATCACCTGTTTGAGTGATAGAAAGGCTAAAAAGCAGTCTGTGTATAATTCATCGCTTATTTTTGAACCGCGATCAGAATTATGTTAGCCGTCTAAAAGTAATGTTTCTTTACGATGTCAATTCGTTCCTAATCGCTACTCTTAAAGTCAATTCATGCACGTTATATAGCTCGATCGTCGCATCTATCATGTAGTCTTAAATTTCATGTCTATGACAGTTAACAACGTTTGTTGTCCGTTCTGTTAACAATCGTGTGACAATTAATACCTCAGCTTAACTCGCGAGACATTATGGAGTGCATCCAGTCCGTTAAAGGAGACATCCTGATCGTAGACGATACGTTAGATAATCTTCGTCTGCTGTCAGCCATGCTTGCTGATCAAGGATACGAAGTTCGGAGTGTTACCAACGGTGCGATCGCCCTAATTGGAATGCAGGCTCAACCGCCCGACCTGGTTCTGCTCGACATCAATATGCCCGGAATGAATGGCTATGAAGTATGTCAGCACCTTAAGTCCAATCTCCAAACGCAGGAGATTCCGGTGATCTTTATTAGTGCGTTGAATGAGTCGCTTGATAAAGTGCAAGCCTTTTCGGTTGGGGGCGTTGATTTTATTACCAAACCTTTTCAGATTGAGGAAGTTTTGGTGCGGATTGAACACCAACTCAAGCTTTGCCGCCTCCAAACGCAACTGCAAGATCAAAATCGGCGCTTGCAGCACACCGAAGCCGAACTTCGACGATCGCTCGACCAAGAACGATCGCTGAATCAACGCATTGAAGAAATGGCGGCGATCGGAGAACGCAATCGAATCGCCCGTGACATCCACGACTCGCTGGGGCATTCTCTCGTCGCGCTAAATGTGCAGATGGAGACGGCTTTGACCCTTTGGGAGGTAGACAACCAGCGGGCGCGATCGCTATTAGCCGAAGCAAAACAACTCGGTTCTGAAGCCCTGCAAGCCGTCCGCGAATCGGTTTCTGCCATTCGGGCAGATCCCCTACAAGGACAGTTGCTCGAAGCGGCGATCGTCAACCTGACCGAAGAGTTTTATCACCTGACTGATGTGCTGCCAGAGTGCCAAATTGATTTATCACATCCCCTTTCAAACTCAGTCAACCAGGTCATTTATCGAATCATTCAGGAGGGACTCACCAACATCTGCAAACACGCCGAAGCGACGATCGTTCAGATCCAGATTCAAACCACGGCTGAAGGATTATCGCTAACGCTTCAAGACAACGGCAAAGGCTTTCAAACTGAGCAACTGCGATCGGGATATGGACTCCAAGGAATGCAAGAACGATCGACCGCAGTGGGCGGACGGCTAGAAATTGTCAGCGAACCGGGCGCAGGCTGTCAAATCACCGCTGACTTTCTAAGGGGCGATCAGTTCTTGATATAGATCTCCTGCACGAATCCGGGAACGCCCCCTAAATCCCCCAATTCTGGGGGACTTTGAACTCCAGTTCCCCCAGAATTGGGGGTTAGGGGGCGAGATCCAAAGATGATTACGTCGAGAATTTTATTCATGCAGGAGGTCTGATGATCAATGCCTTAACTCCTAGCAAAATCAGCCGGGTTTTGGTCGCGTCGATGTTGGGTCGGCAGGGGTGGACTCTGACGATCGCCCACTAGAGCAGCCGTTTTCTCCAGAGATTCCCGCAGTCGCTTGGCGGCGTAAATGGACATATCGCGGGGCACATTGATGCGATCGCGCAAATATCGCAGGGCCAGATCAGATCCGGATGGCGGTACGCAAACTTCACCTGTCATCATCTGGGTAAGGGCACACCGCAGAGCTTCATCCATCACAGAATCATCGGCAGGGTTAACTCGAACAATATTGGTGCGGTGCTTGATCACGCGGTAAAGCGCCTCAGCACGGGAGGTTTCCGGCTCTGGATACGTAACATCGGGTAGCCCATGCCAAGGCCCACGATCCACGCGGTCTTGGTTGAGTTGCGTTTGCGGCTCACCGTTTTCCCAGCAGCCTCCCATTTGCGGCGGCAAATCATGCACATGGGTGTGAAAGTCGCTCTGGGTGCCCCGGTAAGTGGGGCGGCTTTCCATCGCCTCAAACCAGGCAGCCAAGCCAGGGTTGTCTTCTCGCAAAGAGTAGCCTTTGTAGTAGTACAAACTAGCATTCATGCGTTCGACATAGGGCGTGAAGATCACATCGGCAGTGCCAAACTCACTCAGAAAGTAAGGACTTGGAGTTTGACTAAGCGCCTCCTCAACCTTTGCGACTACGCCAATGAACTGCTCGCGGTGACGCTGCTCTTCCCGCGACGAACTTGCTCGACGACATAACCAGGCGCACCAGGCTCTAAAGAGCAGTCGCTCTAGCCATCGCAGAGGGAGAACGGCAGGGTCTTCCATACCCGCACCCAGAGCACCAAAGACTTGTTCCAAAGCGATTAGAATATCATCGCTTTCGGTGATGATGCGATCGTCTAGCGCGATCGCGGGCAGCATTCCCGATGGCACTTTACGCTTGTACCAACTTTCTTTCTCCCCGTAGCAGAACATAGTGACTTTTTCGATGCGGTAGGGAATCTGTTTCTCTTCTAGCCACAGCCAAATTTTCTGACAATAGGGGCACCAGGCGTGGTTATCGCGGTAGAGGATCACCCGCACATCGGCTTCAGTTTGACCAAATAAGCGTAAACGGGCTTGAGCGTTGGTGAAACCGTTAACGGGATCGATTTGAAAGTCTGTGAGGGCTGCGAGTTCTGTCCAATTTAGGGGGGCGATCGTCATGAGTTTCTTGATCTTCAGCGTTAGTGGCTCATTCCTCATTGTGACGGGTTTTGTCGAAAGATTTTTTGATCTGTGCCAAGTCTCTTAGTGATAAATAGACCTCCTGCATGAATAAAATTCTCGACGTAAATCACCCTGCGATCTTGCCCCCTAACCCCCAATTCTGGGGGAACTGGAGTTCAAAGTCCCCCAGAATTGGGGGATTTAGGGGGCGTTCCCGGATTCGTGCAGGAGGTCTAATGCCCCACCCACAAGCTCATCCAATCGCTTTACTTCACCGTTAATGAAGAGGCTATCTACCAAAGTAGGAACACAATCACTCACGTCTAATTCTGCTGCTAGATCAACATCTTGTTCAAACCCTCTCTCGGTTAATTCTTTGCCAGAGCTACACTGTTTGAGCAGAGATTTCAAGTTTGATTGAGCAGTTTGGTAAACTGCGATCGCGGCTTGTGCCTCTGGAGACACATTGCCTTTGAGATGGCTGAGAATTGCCTTGCAATTTCAACACAGGTTGAAAATGAGAGAACATTTATAATAATGACAACATCACTAATCGGCGCTAGTTGGGCAACGCCGTTTTCTCCCCATTCGCACCGGATTTCAAACTCAGATTGGTCAAAAATCATAAAGTCTTGTGGTCGATCGCTATTAATGCTCAGTAAAACATCTTCTCGCGCTGTTCTATTCGATTTGGATGGAACACTGACCGATCCTAAACCTGGAATTACTCGCTGTATTCAAGAAGCGTTGTCTAAACTTGGTCACACTGCACTCGATGCTGAGGATTTGTGTTGGTGTATTGGTCCGCCGCTACAGCAGAGTTTTGCAGAGCTATTGCAAAACTCTGATCAGTCGCTCATCGATCTCGCTGTGTCTTTCTACCGCGATCGCTATTCCACGATCGGACTGTTTGAAAACAGGCTCTATCCTCAGATTGCAGAATTTCTGCAATCGGTTCGTGCTGCTGGTCATCAAACGTTTGTTGCAACGTCAAAACCTCAGACTTACGCCGTACGCATTATTGATCATTTCGCATTGTCGCCATTGTTCGATCGCGTTTACGGCAGCGAATTAGACGGAACTCGCAGCCACAAAGGCGATTTGATTCATCATATTTTACAAACAGAACAAATCGTATCGACTGACGCGGTGATGATTGGCGACCGCAAGCATGACATGATTGGCGCAAAACAAAACGGTGTTTGCGCGATCGGAGTCACTTACGGCTATGGAACAGCGTCA
>JAYVFW010000137.1:0-17416 GCA_043772715.1 Phormidesmis sp.
ACCCTTATCTCTCCGTTGACCTCTTTGAATATCATTCGCAGCAGCAACGAATTCACAAAGGTTTCAGCATTATCCTTTTTTCAATAGATCAGCCCTGCCATTCTGGGGGACTTCAAGCCAAAATTTCCGGTTCAAAGTCCCCCAGAATGGGGGATTTAGGGGGCATAAGCCGCTGACAACGAAGCGAAGAAACCCGTCGAACTGACGCTGACCTGCAACAATTTTGACGGTGGCTCAGTCAAAGTGGATGAGCTTCCTTTTAGAATTGCCGCTACTTATGAAATCAGCCCGTTCTGCTCAATGTTCTCGCACTGTGCTGGCAGTTTTTCTCACCACAACGACTGTCTTTTTTTCTCTAACTTCTTCTGGCAGTGCTAAAGCGCCCGTGAAACAGCCGATCAAAGTGGCACAAGCAACGGGAACGCTCTGCCCTGCTCAGTTGGCGGCACCCGTTAACCGGGCGCTCGATCGCGTTTCTGGCACTCGCTGGAGTGTATTAGTGCAAACGCAAGGGGCAGCCCGTCAAACTCTATTCGCTCGAAACCCAAACGCTCTATTAATTCCAGCGTCTAATAATAAAATTTTTACCACTGCTGCCGCTTTAAAGAAATTGGGTGCCCAATATCGCATTCGCACAGCAGTCTACGGTAGTGGCAGCAGTCCCAATCTGGCGACGTTGAGAATTGTCGGGCATGGCGATCCGAGTTTGACCACGGCGCAGCTAGGCACGATCGCGCAGCAGCTCAGTCAACGAGGCATTAGGCAGGTGACGCAACTGATCGGCGACGATACCTATTTTCGAGGGGCGTTGACCAATCCTTTTTGGGATGCAGAAGATGCCGGACAAGCTTACGCCGCTCCGATTAACGGTTTGATTCTCAATCAAAATATCATTGGGTTGACGGCAGTTCCGCGCCAGGTTGGGCAATCACTACAGGTGAAGTGGGATGACTCAACCGATGCCAATGATTGGCGGCTCAATAACCAGGGAGTCACCGTTTCAGCCAGTGGCGGCGAATTTTTGGATGCCGATCGCATCGGCTCGACGATTCGCGTCACGGGGCAACTTCGAGCTGGCTCCGCGTCAGAACTAATCGGCGTTGCCATTCCTAATCCCGGTAACTATTTGGTCAAAAAATTCCGTGATATCTTGACCAGCAATAGGATTGGAGTCACCAATTCGACGTTAGTAAAATTCACGCCTGCTCGTGCTGATGAAGTCGAGTTAGCTGCCGTAGAGTCCCCGCCGCTGTCGAGTTTGCTGTTTGAAACTAACCAAGAAAGCAACAACACCTATGCAGAAGTTTTGCTCAAAACATTGGGACAGAAGCAAAATCCAATGAGCCAAAATACGACTGAGAGCGGCACGATCGCCATCAAATCTATCCTGTCAGATTTAGGAGTCAAAGCCGATCGCTACTTGATGGTCGATGGATCAGGACTCGCCGATCGCAATCGCGCCAGTGCCCAGGCGTTTGTCGAAACGCTGCAAGCCATGACCCAGATTTCTGAAGCTGATGTGTTTCGGCGATCGCTGGCAGTTTCGGGCGTGAGTGGCACTCTCAAAAATCGCTTTCGTAATACGCCTGCTCAAGGAATTGTGGCTGCAAAAACAGGAACGATTACAGGTGTGGTGGCGCTTTCGGGCTATGTGAATCCGCCTAATCATCCGCCGCTTGTGTTTAGCGTGATTGCCAATTCTGGGGCTTCGGCAGGGACGATGCGATCGTCCGTTGATGACTTGGTGCTCCTACTGACTCGGCTGCGGAGTTGTGAACGTTAATATCGTAGGCTACGCATTAACATCAGCCTGATCCACTGGACTTAGCAGTTAATAGACCTCCTGCATGAATAAAATTCGCGACGTAACTACCTTGAGATCTCGCCCCCTAACCCCCAATTTTGGGGGAACTGGAGTTCAAAGTCCCCCAGAATTGGGAGATTTAGGGGGCGTTCCCGGATTCGTGCAGAAGGTCTGATAAAAAACAGGGGATAATAAGATATCGGGTTTGGTTACTGCCCATGACTCAACAGCTTCTCAACGATGAAGAAATCGTCACTGAGCTTGACATCAGCCATCTGGTCATCGAGGACGATACCCCTGTGGACAATCTGCAATCTGAGAAGCAGCAACGGCTGCTAGTGGAACCGCTCTACAGCTCCAAGGCGCTGCCGTCCCCGTTTCTCGCTGCTGCCAACGTGGGACTGTTTTACAAACTTAAGGGAGATCCAGTTGTCCCCGATGTCATGCTCAGTCTAGGAGTCCAGTGCGCTGACGACTTCTCGAAGAAACAGAATCGATCGTATTTTGTGTGGGAGTTCGGCAAACTGCCAGAGATCTGCGTTGAAATCGTCTCCAACCAAGAAGGCGACGAACTTACATTAAGTCGGAAGTCACAGCAGAAGGGAAAGACGACCGTCAAGAAAGATTTGTACGCGCAAATTCGCATTCCCTACTACGTGGTGTTTGACCCTCTAAAGCAGATTCAGGGTGAACCTGAGATGAATGGGGCGCTGCTGCGGGTCTGGGCAAATTCGGTAGGTCGCTACATAGAATTAACCTCGCCGCAAGGAGTCAGTGAGGTTGGGCAGTCGATCTGGTTAGAAGAAGTCGGTTTGGGACTCACGCTCTGGTCAGGAGAGTTCGAGGAAGAAGTGACGCGGACATGGTTGCGCTGGTGCCATCGCGATGGGCAAGTTATTCTCACCGGGGCGGAGCAGGCAGAAGTCGAGCGGCAAAGGGCAGAACGGCTAGCCGATCGACTACGAACACTAGGTGTAGACCCAGACGAAATTTGATGAAAACTTAGCCTCAAGGTTTTAAACTTTATTAAACAGCGCTCGATAAACGGCTTCTCCCCGCTCTAGCGTTGAGGCTTCTCGCTCAGTCGGAACCGACATCGGATTGTCGGACAACCAATCGCACGCCTGACGTTGAAATGCAGCATGGGCAGAAAATCGATCAACCATCTCGATCGCGACTTCTTCGACATCAGACTGCACAAACACCTGACCGCGATCGCTTAAATGAATCGCCAATTCTTCGACCACCTGCGGCTGCACGACTCGCCGCTTTTGATGTTTGCGCTTAAACCACGGGTCAGGAAACTGAATCGTCACCTGTTGCAGAGTCCCCGGTTTGAGATTGGCAAATAGGGCAGGCAGAGAATTGTTGACGTTGCAGAACAAATAATGCAAGTTTTGCAAACCTAGCTCATCTCGAAAAGAGAGCGCTTGATCGACCAATGGTTCTCGAATTTCTAGACCTAAAAAATTCCAGTTGGGCTGAAGCTGTGCCATTCTGAGCAAAAAGCGTCCCCGTCCGCACCCAATATCGAGATGCAGGGGCTGAGTCAAATCAGCATAAATTTTCTCCCAGTCAGGCGACTGCGCCGGAGTCTGATATTTTCGACTTAAAGGGTTGACGTGCTCACGCACCCGAACAATAGCCAAAAGTGACTCTCCAGAATGATTTAACGCTCATTTTTGCCTTTAACAATGCCAAAGACTGACGTGTAGCCGTGCAAAAATGTGCTGTTGCCAACCGGACCGATTTCGCCGCCGCAAAAAAAGCCGCTCACCGGAACGCGATCGAGATATTGGGCAAAAAGCTGGGTGTCAAAATTCGGTTCACCATACAGCCCTTCGCCTCGCCCCATGCAGGAAAACATTAAAGCACCGATCGCCGCAGATTGAGCGTTGGTTTCTGTCTGATAGCGTTGCAGCAGAACTTCTAAATCTTCGGCAGAGGTTTGGGCATCTCGCAAATGGAACTGAATGCGCTGCCCCGGACGAATGCGATCGCCAATCGCAATCGCGCCCACACGCGGGTCAACGCCCAGCAGATTGCGAATCAAAAAGTCGCCCTGCTCTAACCCTTGCTTAAACTCGTTTTGCGCCACTCCGACAAAGAGAGAATGCTGTGCCAGATCTCGGTCTTCTTCGCTCAGGGTGTCAATCACTTCTCGCAAAATCTCTAATGGAGTGCGCTGTGTGGCAACCTTGCGGCTAGATGCCGCGCCCTCTTCTAAACTATCGCGCTCTTGCAAGCCCAGCACGATGTTACGTTCGCCTTCGGTGATCCAATAAGGCTGCCCGATCGGACGGCACCCCTGAGCGACGATCGTCTCCATCACAATGTTGCCACTCAGCGCCACCCCAACCGATCCATCACGATAGAAGCGATCGTTGCAAAACAGCCCGATCGTGCCGCCTGTGTGATCAGAACTCGCTAAACCGCCCACTTTAGAAGCGCCTGCGTAAGCGTAGTCTAGCCCCTGAAGTAAATCATTCACTTTGGCGGAGAAGGGATCTGCGAGGACGACGAAATGGGGCTGATCGGCGATCGGCACACCCACCAACTCGACCCAGGCATCGGGCGAACTGTCTAAGTCAGGCAACTCATCACCCGTCAGATGAAAGGTTTTAATCTTTACGCCCGGAAGCGACGCTAGCGTCAAACTCAAAGCGGGTTCTCCTTCAATTTCACGCACCTTGCCGCGACGGGTCACACCCACTACGCCACCCCCACTACAGCCGATCATCGGCACGTTGGGCAATTTGTCTCTCAGCAGAGGCAGTAGACGAGAATATTCACTGGCAAACGCCGAGGAGATAAAGACAAACCCTAAATCAGCAGGAGCCTGTAGAGATTCCTGCGCTTGCTCAACCACTTCTGTCACAGCCGCTTCTAGAGAAGGTCGCGTTGAGAGGGCACAAACCCACTTCATCAAGTCAGTGGTCGGTTTTGTCATAAAATTTCCCCTTGTTACCATGAGCCATTAATTGCCAAGGTAGACATTATTGTGACGATCGTATCTCTCAGTCTACTAAACCCTTGAGCGGACTGGAGTGATCGCTTCAAGACCTGCGACTAGACTATTTTGATCGATCAGCCTGCGATTTGGGCAATAATTTTCGCGATCACGCTTCCCGTAATCATTTGCTGGGTTTTCCGAACGCGACGCTGGTTTCAAAGCAGGTTAAACTATCGATACAAACGTAATAGTGAGTACTTTCAGATCCAAATAAAGTGTTGCGTTAGTTGCAGATGACTGAATCTTGAGAGATTACCCTCGATTGAGAAACGCATTTGCGATCGCTTGCATCACTATATCTGTGATATTAAGTAAGCGGCACCTCAAATCCTGAATTGTGCCTACTCTCTCAAACTCCTTGAGCGACCCATTTCAGTATCTCCGTTCAACGAAAGGACGAAAGCATAACCATGAGTGACATCGAAAAGCAGATTGAACAAGAACGCGAAAACGCCCGCGAAGTTTGCGGGATTGACGGCAAAGATCCTAAGTGCGCTGCCGCATGGGATGCCGTTGAAGAGCTTCAGGCAGAACGCGCTCACCAACTTCAGACCAAGCCCAAAAACTCTTTAGAGCAGTTTTGTGACGACAATCCCGATGCACTAGAGTGCCGCGTCTACGACACCTAAGGCGACTTTAAGAATCTGGGTTTGTGACTGATCCAAACTCTAAAACGATCGAGCAGGCAATTAGATTCCCCACGTGGTAATCTGATTGCTTGTTTTTTATGATCTCAGTTCAGGCGTGTTGCACTACGCTTTGAATAAATCGCGCACTAACTTTTATCATGCAAGATGCTCCCTGGTTTTCTCCGCTCGTCTGGACAGATTATCGATTAGCGATCCTCTTTATGGTGATCGCGCCCTTGGCAATTTTGATCTGGGCATTTGTGCAAAAGGCAGAGGCGATGCAGCGCTTGCTGACCATTTACTGGCGAGTCTCTAGCCTGCTGGCAATCACCGTCTATTTATTGATTGGAGCCTTGCCGATCGCCTTCTTTACAGGTTGGCTCGCTCGAATTCTGGTTCCCATTTCCCTATGGTATTGGGCTGATCTGAATGAAGAAATTCGTGAACAGCGCTCAAGTCCGCTGAAACTGACGATGACTTCTTGGCGTTGGGCAGTCTCAGTTTATTGTGTGCTAGGCGCTTTGGCACAATTGCCGACCTTGGGCTGTGCGCTGCAAACGAGTGTTCAGATTCAAAGCGATGCGGTTTGCCGCACTTGGTTAGAGCCAGCCTGGTTATATCGAGAATATTTTCATAGCTCAACTCAGCCCTGGTTTTTAGGCTTTTTAGGCATCGCCGGACTGATTATTTACACGCTCTATTTCGGCTATTTTGTGTTCTTTAAGGTCGGCAAGCGCAAGCGATCGGCGATGGGAAACTATTAATCCAACGTCAGTTCGGTGAATTCTTTCGCTTCGTTTTTCAGCGCTTCAGCCCCCTAAATCCCCCATTCTGGGGGACTTTAAGCCAAAATTTCTGGTTCAAAGTCCCCCAGAATGGGGGATTTAGGGGGCAACCCGGATTTGCAGCCGCAGCGAAAAGCTTCATCGAATTCACGTTAATCCAGTGTGGCTTTTGTTGAGAATGACCGATGAGTGATCAACCGGCTCCTCTGGGGCGGCGGCTAGAGCAATATACGCTCAAGCGTCCTGACGAAGTTTTGCTGGTGTCAATAGAAGTAGACGGGCAACCCGATGAGGTTGCGGTTTTCAAAGGGTTTTCTAGCTCTTTGATGAATCCGACTGCATTCGACCCCGATGTGCCTGTGGTGCCCGATCGGGCAGAGATTTTGTCGATCGATCGCTTACAAAGTCCCTATAATCCCAACGATCCCCGCTTCATTCAAAAAGGGATAGCGTGGGGAGAATTTAAGGCTTTGTTGTCGTCACTGGGTATATAGAGTCACTTCTGTTAGAGAAATGCTATTCTCCACAGGTAAGAACGTGAGGAGTAAAATTCAGCTATGGTTTCATCGCCCCCAAGGACTCAATCGCCCAGTCTTTTAGATTCTTGTGTCTCAAGTTGGGGGGCGATCGCGCTTCC
The DNA here is from genome assembly GCA_043772715.1 of Phormidesmis sp. GTDB lineage: Bacteria > Cyanobacteriota > Cyanobacteriia > Leptolyngbyales > Leptolyngbyaceae > Phormidesmis_A. Next base: position 6,869 of record JAYVFW010000137.1, read on the forward strand.
TGATACCGCGCTGTTTGGCACTGATGGAATTCGCGGTCACGCAGGAGATCTATTGACGGCCCCTTTAGCGATGCAAATTGGCTATTGGGCAGGGCAAGTCTTGAAAGCAACGGCTGTTGAGACCGCGCCTGTGATCTTGGGTCAAGATTCGCGCAACTCTAGCAATATGTTGGCGATGGCGCTATCGGCGGGCTTAACGGCGGCAGGAGTAGACGTGTGGGATCTAGGCTTATGTCCGACTCCGGTTGTGGCTTTTTTGACGAGTCACTGCGGCGCGATCGGAGGTGTCATGATTTCTGCCAGTCACAATCCGCCCGAAGATAATGGCATCAAGTTTTTTAACCCCGACGGAACAAAACTCGCAACCAAGCTACAGCAGCAAATCGAAGCGGCGTTGCGGGGTCAGGCAGCGGTTGTTTCAGCCTCTTCAAAATGGGGACAGCACTACTCGCGATCGGAATTAATCTCTCATTACCTCAAAGCATTACAGGCTCCTTTGACGGCTCAAACCGATCAGCCTCTGGCAGGAATGCGAGTAGTGTTGGATTTGGCTTGGGGATCTGCGACTCGGCTTTCTGCGGCTGTCTTCAACGCAATGGGGGCAGAAACTATTTGCTTGCACGATCGCCCCGATGGCGATCGCATCAATGTCAACTGCGGCTCTACTCATTTGGGGTTGCTCAAAGCTGCTGTCAAAGAACACACCGCCGATTTAGGATTTGCTTTTGATGGCGATGCCGATCGAGTCCTCGGCGTTGACAGTCAGGGCAGAACCGTCGATGGTGATTATCTGCTTTATTTTTGGGGGCAGCATCTTCTCAAGTCTGGGCAACTGCCGGGGAATACGATCGTGTCTACGGTGATGTCGAATCTCGGCTTTGAGCGTGCCTGGCAGAAACAGGGAGGACAACTGATTCGGGCGGCGGTTGGCGATCAATATGTCCAGGCAGAAATGATTCGACACGGTGCTAAACTGGGCGGCGAACAGTCAGGACATATTCTCTGTCCGCACTATGGCGTGAGTGGAGACGGCTTGTTGACGGCTTTGCATTTGGCTACACTGGTGCAACAATCAGGCTCTACGCTTTCAGACTTAGTGGATCAGAGTTTTCAGACTTATCCGCAAGTTTTAAAAAACGTCCGAGTTGAGAATCGCGATCGGCGGCTCAACTGGCAGTCCTGTGATGCTGTGCAAACAGCGATCGCGCAGGCAGAAGCCGCAATAGGCGATCGTGGGCGCATTCTCGTACGCGCTTCGGGAACAGAACCCATGATTCGGGTGATGGTCGAAGCCGAAACCGACGAGCTAGTTAGCCATTGGACAGAACACTTAGTCGCGATCGTGCAGAAACATCTAGCATAAACATCGCTGAAAAATAGGTTTTGTGGACTTTCGCGATCGCTCAACCTCCTCTAAAATAAGTAGTTTGCTATCAACGATTAAAGGAAGCAATGGCAGAAACCTTACTCTTCAACGCCCTTCGAGAAGCCATTGACGAAGAAATGGCGCGTGACTCTACTGTGATGGTGATGGGTGAGGATGTAGGGCACTATGGCGGCTCTTACAAAGTCACCAAAGACCTCTATAAAAAGTACGGCGATCTGCGGCTGCTAGACACGCCGATCGCCGAAAATAGCTTTACGGGTATGGCAGTCGGAGCCGCGATGACCGGATTGCGCCCCATCATTGAAGGCATGAATATGGGCTTTCTGCTGCTCGCATTCAACCAGATCGCTAACAATGCGGGTATGCTGCGCTATACTTCTGGCGGCAACTTCAAAATTCCGCTAGTGATTCGCGGCCCTGGTGGGGTCGGTCGGCAACTGGGTGCAGAACACTCACAGCGCCTAGAGGCTTACTTTCAAGCCGTCCCTGGGCTGAAGATTGTCGCCTGTTCTACTCCCTACAATGCGAAAGGACTGCTCAAAGCCGCCATTCGGGACGACAATCCGGTGCTGTTTTTTGAACACGTCCTGCTCTATAACCTCAAAGAAAATCTGCCAGAAGGCGAATATGTGTTGCCGCTCGACAAAGCAGAAGTGGTTCGCAAAGGCGAAGACGTAACAATTTTGACTTACTCTCGAATGCGTCATCACGTCATGCAAGCGGTCAAGACGCTAGAAAAAGAAGGTTACGACCCAGAAGTGATCGATCTCCTCTCCCTCAAGCCTTTGGACTTTGAGACGATCGGGGCCTCGATCCGCAAAACCCATCGCGTTATGGTCGTCGAAGAATGTATGAGAACGGGCGGAATCGGTGCCGAAATCGTCGCCTCGATCAACGATCGGCTGTTTGATGAATTGGATGCGCCAGTAATGCGTTTATCGTCTCAAGATATTCCGACCCCCTATAACGGAGCGTTAGAAAATCTGACGATCGTACAACCCCAGCAAATCATCGAAGCGGTCAGAAAAATGGCAGCCCTCAAAGTTTAGCCAACACGCAAATCCCCGTAGGGGCATGGCACCGCCGTGCCCATTCACCCTGCAAATAACCAACCCGATCGAATCCACAATCCTAAAGTTTTCGACCTGCCCGATCGATGCGAAATAACCAAATCATCAAAGCAATCACCCCAATCTGAATGGCCAAATTTGGCAGCGCCGCCTCGACCTCACGACCGGCTAAAATCTGTGCCAAAAAAACAACTGCCCCGATCGCGCCTGATGCCCCAAAGGTTCCATAGACAAATTTTCTCAACCCCCGATAGGGCGCTTTTGCTTCCGCTCTCAGGTGAGCATATTTTTCGGGGTCGGTTTGTTTGAGGCTAAGACGCTTTGGTTTTGAGTCGGTCATTGATTTGAGTGCATTAAGTCTAAAATGATCGTGACATGAGTTTGCGGCGATCGGGTTAGACCGAAAAATTTAGCAGCCCACGGCAAAAATTAGCCCACGACAACCATAAACCCTGTTATACTTGCTAATCGTATCATCTGCCGATGTGGCTCAGTGGTAGAGCACTCGATTCGTAATCGAGCGGTCGCGAGTTCAAATCTCGCCATCGGCTTTCTAAGTAAATCGCTGGTTTTTGGGATTTAGCTAGGCTTTCAGGCTTCACCAGCCGTAAGCGATCGGTTTAAAATCGCGAAGACATTGAGGACCCTGTAGACCACGCGACATCAGAGCGCCGACCCGCTCGCCATAGCGCGATGGTCATCAGCCAGTTAAATGCATGAAACAAACCGTCGCCTAGCGTGTTGACTTCTAACCCGTTAACCGTTTCGTTAGAAACAACGCCGGTAAACATATGATGTCACTGGAGCAACTGATGCAGCACGATGCTGTCAAAGAAGCCGCCTTCGCCAATGCCGAGCAGCAGACCTGCGACGGTCACCGGGGCGTAAGTGGGGCGATCGATCTCGACAGAAGTTTGAATTTCCATCACGTTAACCCAGATTCCATTGCTGACAGATTCGTCTCCGTATCCACCGCTTTTTCTAAAGAAGAGAAAACAAACCGCCGTGAAATTAAAGCAGTCTGCCTAAAGAGGGAGGATTTGCTAGCATACCCTCCCTCTTTAAGCAGGACTCAAAACCTCAGAGGTTTAAGCCACTCTGTCGGTCACAATGCTTGATTCTTAGTTAAAACCTCCGAGGTTTGCGAAGTCCTGTTAGGGCTGCGTGATCGCCAAACGCTAGAAGACGTAAGCTGACTTAAGTGCCCACAAAATCAATACTGCAATACTTCCTAGAATGACGATCGCAGATACGGTGAGCGCAGCCGCGCTATCGGCACCCTCAAATTTCATGATGCCGCGATTTAAGTCTGACATGGTGGGAACTCCCTTTGAGTGTGGGGTAGAAAGTGTAGATCCGCCTCTACGGTAGTCAAAAAAAAGCACCTTGTTACGACTTCTAAAGCATTATTTTAGCTTTTGGCTTTAATAAGCATCCGTAATATCTCATTCCTTGAAACCTTGAAAATACGATCACTTAATCTCGCCCCACACGCCAAGATAGAAAGGCAATTTTATAGACATCGATGCTGATGAAACTTGTGCTGCTGGTCGGGGGGATTCTCATCGTCGTATTGATTTTTTTAGAGATTTTTTTACGGTTAGCGTTTGGGTTTGGCAATCCCTTACTGTATGAGAGCGATCGTCAAATTGGCTATCTATTAGCCCCTAATCAAAATGTTCGTCGTTTTGGCAACCGCATTCAAATTAACCAATACTCAATGCGAAGTGGCACGGTTTTGGCACGAGCCGATTCAACCTTGCGGGTTTTAATGATTGGAGATTCGATCGTCAACGGTGGCTGGTGGACTGATCAAAAAAACACCCTTTCCGAAGTGCTGACCGCGCACTTAAAAGCATTCAAATCGGGTTCTATCGAAGTTCTTAATGCCTCTGCTAACTCCTGGAGCTCTCGGAATGAGTTGGCCTATCTTCAGCGATTTGGACTTTTTCAGGCGCAGGTGCTGGTGCTGGTGATCAACACCGATGATTTGTTCGCAACGGCTCCGACTTCTCTTCCTGTGGGGCACGATCGTAACTATCCCGATCGTAAACCGCCGTTCGCCCTTGCAGAAGCGATCAGTCGCTATCTGCTCCCGGCTCCGCCCTTGTCAGAAGCGTTACAGGCAGTGCAGGCAGTGCAGGCAGAAGGTGGCGATCGAGTTGGCATCAACTTAGAGGCGATTCGTCAAATTTATCAACTCGCTGAACAAAACAACGCTCGATTCTTGCTCGTCATGACCCCACTATTGCGGGAACTTGAGCAGACTCCAAGAGACTACGAACTCGTTGCCCGTCAGCGTCTTTTAGAGCTGACTCAAACAGAATCGATTCAATACATCGATTTCTTAGCGGTTTTTAGTGCAGAGACCAAAAAGCCAAAAGACATTTACCATGATCACATTCACCTCAACCTGGCAGGCAATAAACTAGTGAGTGATTGGATCAGCAAAGCACTTCAGGAATCTTAAAGCTCACCCCTGAATCAATCAGATAACCAGCATTTTGGAGGAACGGACTATGGCTTTAGAAGGGATTGATGTCTCTACTTATCAAGGCGATGTTGATTGGGCAACGGTTGCAAATCAAGGCATTCTCTACGCATTTGCAAAGGCAACTGAGGGCGCAAGCAGCACCGACCCGTCCTTCACCCGCAACTGGACGAATATGAAAACCTTTGGGGTTGTCCGGGGGGCTTATCACTTTTTTCGTCCGGCTAAAGACCCGATCGTGCAAGCCAATAACTTCTTGCAGTTGGTCAAAAACAGCTTAGAAGCGTCCGATTTGCCGCCCGTTTTAGATTTAGAAGTTCTAGATGGCTTAGATGCCCAAACGGTGATCAACAATGCTCTCAAATGGATCTCAGCCGTCGAAACCGCTACTGGAAGAAAGCCGATCGTCTACACTTATCCTTCATTTTGGGAAGATAAGCTAGGCAACCCCACCCAGTTTTCTAACTACCCACTTTGGATTGCTAACTTTGGAACGCGCACTCCCGCTCTTCCGAATGCTTGGAGAAGCTGGGCATTCCATCAATACTCAGAATCCGGGCAGCTTCAGGGCATTCAGGGCAACGTTGATCTAAACCAATTTAATGGCACCCTCGACGATTTGCAAAAGCTTTTGAAGGGTAAAGTTCCGCTACGAGTTGGCTCTAGAGGGCAAGTGGTGCTGGAGTTGCAGCAATCGCTTAAAGCCAAGGGTTTCGATCCCGGCACGCCCGATGGAGCCTTTGGCGCTAAGACAAAATCTGCGGTTGTGGGCTACCAGCAAGCAAAACGCCTCGCCCCCGACGGCATTGTTGGAGCCGCAACTTGGACAGCCCTGCAATCGACTTCTCAGCCCACTCCCACCCCAACCCCTATACCCACGCCAAAACCTACTCCTGCACCTGCACCTACGCCAGTGCCAGCCGGTATCAGTTTAGTCAGTGTCGCTAAAAACTATCGAGCGCTCCCTCACCAAGATCAAGCGCTCAATTGGTTACAAGGACAAATTCCTCAAGAGGTGATCGAGGGATTTGCCAAGCGCTGGCGGCAGATGTGAGGTTAGATTTTGGGTTTTGGAGGTTTTGTGGCTGCCTGATAGTTTTTTAGAAAACTCAGCTAGAACCATCCAAAATCCAAAATCTAATATTTGTGATTTATTGCTCTTCCGCGTTTAAGTCTTGTCGCCAGCAATGCTCTAGCAGATGCAACTCCGATCGCAGCCAGCAATGCTCTAGCTGCTGAATGTTGTGATATCGCCAAAACCGACGCGGACGAGCAAAAAAGGGTTGAGCAGGGTGAAAAAGCGGTTGATTGAGATAGGCCCAGAGAGGAAAGCGAGGAGTTCGACTGTCTTCTGTGTGGAAGCGATCGTTCATGTCAATAACAATAACTAAACGGCTGATTGGGATCTTCTGCCAGAATCACGGCTAACCTGGCAGAAGATTGCGGTAGTGGTTCAGCGATCTGACACCTACCCAAAGAGTGATTTTTAGATCACCAATCAGCCAATCAGTATGGCACTGATTTATTTAGTTTTGGGAAAAGAAAGCGTTACTTTGTCAAGGTTTTATGCTTTCCTTAGGAAAATACTGGAAAGTCTACTCATTTGTAAACTTTGATTGAGTAAACCTGACGCTATCTTGCCACAAAGTATTGCCGATCGCCGCTGGCTTGGCTTGCGGTTAGTAAATCTTGTCTTGCCCATTCATCAGCCGCCAAAATATCGTCTAGGCTTGGAGTCGCTTGATTTTGAGACTGGTAGCGATCGCAGGTCTGCTCAATTAATCGAGGAATGTCTAAGAAGCGAACCTTTTCGTCTAAGAAGAGGGCGACGGCTTGTTCGTTTGCGGCATTGAGAACGGCAGGTAAACAGCCTCCAGCGCGACCTGCGGCGTAAGCAAGCCCCATGCAGGGATATTTTTCGTGGTCGGGTTCTCTAAAGGTGAGATTGCCTGCTTTAACGAGGTTTAACCGCTCCCAATTAGTGGGAAGGCGATCGGGGTAAGACAGCGCATAGAGCAGCGGCAGCCGCATATCTGCCCAACCCAATTGCGCCAGCACCGAAGTGTCTTGCAGCTCGATCAACGAGTGAATAATGCTTTGGGGATGAATGACAATCTCAATATCGTCGTAGTCTACGCCAAACAAATAATGGGCTTCGATCACTTCTAAGCCTTTGTTCATCAGGGTCGCGGAGTCTACGGTGATCTTGCGACCCATCGACCAATTGGGATGTTTGAGCGCGTCTGCAACGGTGACATCGGCAAGTTTTTCGACTGCCCAATCTCTAAACGCGCCACCTGAAGCCGTTAATAAAATCTTCCTGAGTCCACCTTTTGGGACTCCTTGCAAACACTGAAAAATCGCAGAGTGTTCTGAATCGGCGGGCAGGAGCTTCACGCCATGCTTTTCGACCAACGGCAAAACGACGGAACCGCCCGCAATCAGCGTTTCTTTATTAGCCAAAGCAATGTCTTTGCCCGCTTTGATTGCCGCGATCGTCGGCAGCAATCCCGCACATCCCACGATGCCTGTGACGACGGCTTCGGCATCGCCATATTGGGCAACCTCAACGACTCCGGCATTTCCTGCTAAAAGAATTGGCTGCGGATCGAGGTCAGCGATCGCCGCTCTCAATTCGGGTAGTTTGTCTTCGTCACAAATCGCAACAATTTCAGGACGAAACTGACGGATTTGTTGGGCAAACAATCCTACATTGCGTCCTGCTGCCATGCCGACGATCCGAAATCGATCGGGATATTGAGCAACAATGTCGAGGGTCTGAGTCCCGATTGAGCCAGTTGAACCGAGGAGGGAGATTGCTTTCACGATCGCTGATCCGGTGACACTTTAGGATTATCTTAAGGTTTCGTGGCACTCTTAATACGCGGTTTTGCTAACCCTATGTCTTCTAAGCGTCAAAAGCGATCGAGCTTGATTTTCTGGTGTGCGGTGCTGGGCATGACCTATTTCAACGCTTTCTCTAGTTTAGATATAGACTCTAGTTTAAGAAACGGTTTAGCGATCGTGCCCATTTTGATGGGATTAGGACTTGTGCAGTATCTTCAGAAAAAATCGTCTCATGTCCCGCGATAAACGCTTCCAGGTGAATGATCTGAATTAATTTCAATGACTACATCGCAAGCCTGAATGAGTGGCGTGATGAATAATTTGGGGTGAAGCGATCGCCAAAAATATTCAACAAATTCGTCGATTTCTGCATCTGACATCCCCGGTTTGCCTTGAGCGATCATCTGATGTTCGGCTTGCTTGCGCCACTGCTTGCTGAGTTGATAATCAGAAACATACAGCACAATCAAACGGTCTATTTGCTGCCACAGCGGAAGATAACCGCGTAATCGAGCATTCATATCCTGGGCAAATGCGCGATCGAGTTCTGTCAAAATCGGTGCAGGTGCAGTCTTAAACAAAGCTGAATTGACCGGACGCGCACCCACAAACCAGCCTTCAAACAAGACAATATCAGCCGTTAAAATCGCTTCTGACTGAGTGCGATCGCCCGCTCCATTCCACAGCGATTTGTCAAAACGAGGAATGTCTACAGTTTGGTTGTTCTGCTTGAGTTGGGTTAATACTTGCAGTCCAAGTTTAAGATCGTGAGTTCCGGGAGGACCGCGACGAGCTAAACGCGGATCTTGAGACTGGAGGAGTTGACGATCGGCATAAGTCAAATACAAATCATCTAAAGATAGACTAACGGTTTGATATCCCAAATGACTCAAAATTAGGGTCAAGATGGCTGTGAGAGTTGTTTTCCCGGTTCCCTGTCCGCCTAAAAACCCTTGAATTAAGGGTTGCGTCTGTTGTTTACGCCAATCGGCAATTTGAATTGCTAATGGCAACCACAAATCCCAAAGCGTTTCATTGAGAGCCGTTTCAAGCTTGAGTTGTTGACAAAGTTTGACGAAATCAGAATAGACTGCTTTAAATAATTGAATTCTAAAATCAATAACTTGATTGATTGTTTCGGTATTGATGCCAAACGCTTGGGCGCGTTGCTGATCTTGTAATGCTAAAGTTGCAAGAGATGGAGCAATTTGAGCGATCGGTTGTTCATTAACAAGATTCTGCAAAAGTTGGCTTAGAGAATCCATAAAATTTAAGGCTGAAAGATGAACGTGAATTAGACCTCCTGCACGAATCCGGGAACGCCCCCTAAATCCCCCAATTCTGGGGGACTTTGAACTCCGGTTCCCCCAAAATTGGGGGTTAGGGGGCGAGATCTCAGGGCAGTTACGTCGAGAATTTTATTCATGGAGGGCTATTCACTCTCATCTAGTCACAAAATATCGCGAGAGGGTCAAAGGACTCTCTCGCGATCGTTCACAAAATCAATTTCCTAAAGCTAGTTTACTTCAGCAAATCTCGATGACCAAGCACTATTTTTGAGCGCTCATTTCGTCTTGAATTTTGCTCTTTGCGGCTTTGAATTGGGTTGCCAACTGCTCGCTTTCTGCGCTGCTAAAGTTGTCACGAATGGCAGCAAAGTAAGTGTTTTCTTCTTGACGAACGTGATCCATCACAATATCTTTCAGGCGATGAATTGCATTCATGAAGTCTTCAGAAGCCGGGTTCATGGAACGAATTTGATCCATCAGCACCTTCATTTCAGCTTGTTCGTCGTAGAGTTCTTTAAGGTCGCCATCAGGATATCTACCCCGAACTGCGGGATAAGCAACTTCCTCTTCAGCACGAGAATGAGCATTCAAATCTTTGTAGAGTTGACCAAAATATTCTTGCCGCTTTTGAGGATCTTTCGTCCCGTCAATTTCCATAAACAGGGTGTTTACCTTCTGGTGATCCATCCGAATCACATCTTGAAGGTTCATGTCAGACTTGTTGCTGGTTTGAGTGACGACGCTGCCCACAACACCTGTCAGCGCAGCAACCGAGTCTTGTACTCGCGCCCACAGACCTTGATCCGCTTCCATTCCAGTCAGTTCGCGAACGCCTAAAACTTCTAGAACGCCTTTAAGTTGTTCTTGGTGAGCGCGGTTTTCAAAGTTGACTGTGTTCAACGGAGTGATTGCTGCCTCTACATCAGCCCCAACTTTTTGAGCCGCTTTGTGAATCACAATTCCGGTCATCACCTGTTGGTGCTTTAGCAGCTCATGCTGAAAGACTTTTTCATAAATGGTGAGTTTAGACCCTGACATCAATTCGCCAAGTTTCTTGACCATTTCAGTGATGGTTTCTTTAGGTTTTGACTTCACGCCATATTGCACCATCACGGTGTCCAAAATACCCAGATTTTTTTGGTCGTCTTTGAGCATATCTTTTAGACGATCGGCAATGTCACTGTCATTTACAGCCGAGATAAGTTTTTGCTCATTAGAGATTAGAAGCTCTTGAAGTGCTTTCATATCAGAAAGCTGCATAGCGATCGCCATCCGCTTTGTGTCGTCAAGTGTCATTACCATTTTTCATTCTCCAATTACTGATAATCAAATCATCATTTGCCTTAAAGATTGGCACAGCCTTCTGCTGGGTTCATCCTTCTGTTGGATGACTCAAGCCGACTGCTTAACAAATTCATAATCCGACTCTAGAGGGAGAAGAAATTAAATGTTAGCCAGGACAAA
>JAYVFW010000138.1:0-5488 GCA_043772715.1 Phormidesmis sp.
GTCATTTTGCGTGACTTGGATGATCGCTGATGCCACTCGTTGATGACCAACATGCCTCTAGCAACCCTGTGACCGAGCTTGCTTCTCAAAATCTCTCAAGCTTGAATCAACCCATCTACCTTCGCTTAAGGCTGGCGCTAAGTCTAAACCTCCGTCGTCAGATTTTGATTGCTGTCTGTGATAATGTGCGGCTGCGCGATCGCTTTGCGGCAAGACTTCAGGCAGACTTAGAAACCTCGCCGCTTAACTTTGGCGCTGAAGAGCTTAAAACAAGACGCATTCATAACAGTCAGGCAGACGACCCTAAACTAGTGACGCTCAACCTCAGTCTGGCAAACCCAGATGTTTTAGAGCAAATTCATCACTGGCGATCGTCACAACCTTGGCGCATGAAATCAGCCTTTGACCCGATGACCAGCTTTCAGATGATTGGGGTTGAGTCTTTGACTCGTCAGCCTGTTCAGATTCAGCATGAGTTTCTCAACTCGCTGCAACAATTAGCTCATCAGTTTGCCACGATAGATTTTAACTTAGTGCTGTGGGTGTCGCGCCCGTGGTGTCGATCGATCTTGCAATCGGTTCCCGAATTTTGGCAGTGGCACACCGGAGTCTTTGAATTTGAAGGAGACCCGACTCCAGTTGGCAAAGATAAACCATCCAGGGGAATCATTCAAGCTCCAACTTTCAACTCTCAGCCCTCGCTCCCCAAATCCGACCCGCTCCCCAAATCCGATCCGATCGTAGGACTTTCCGCTCCGCTCCCAGAACGATCGCAGGCAGAACTCAATCTCGCTGACCTGGTTTTAGCTACCGTCGAACAGGAGTTTTCTGAGTCAGAAACGAATCATCCCCTCAATCTAGATTATTCTGGCGAACCCCTCCGCATCTTGCAGCACCTAGAAGCGTTGCACCTCGATCGTGCGTCGGCTGCCGATTTCTCCAGCGCTTATCAAAGTCTAGGAGACTGCTATCGAGAGCGCATTGAGCAGGGCAACTCGTCGCCGCAATTTTTGACGATCGCCATTCTTGCCTATGAACAAGTGCTGCATCTGCTAGAGCCAGATTCTTTTGACCGACCAGATGTGCTTAACGACATTGGCAATCTTTGTTGGATGCTATCTCGCCAATCGGCAGATCAAGCCCTTTTCAATCTAGAGAAAGCGATCAACACCTATCAGTTAGCTTTAGATCAGATTGATCCTGAAACGCGATCGCAGACTTACGCCATGATTCAAAACAATTTGGGATCAGCTTATAGCGATCGTGCCCACCGTGAAGACCCAGCCGAAAATTTGCAGCTTGCGATCGACGCTTATCAAAATGCCTTGATGCATCGATCGGCAACCGATGACCCGTCGCGCTATGCTGCCACTCAAAACAATCTCGGCACTGCATTCTGGAATCTAGCCCAGCACAAAGCGCCGATCTCAAACTTGCAGTCTGCGATCACGGCTTATATTCAAGCGCTTCATCACTACGACTCAGAGCAGGAGCCACTGCACTACGCGATGATCCAAAACAATTTGGGCACCGCTTATTGGAACCTGTCTCAATGTCAACCAGATCGTAACCAGGCTGAATCACTCAGCGCCACCCAAGAAGACTTTTTGATGCTGGCGATCGGAGCTTATCGCATCGCCCTGATTTATCGCACGTTAGAGTCGGCTCCGGCTGCCAATGCTGCGACCCAAAATAATCTCGGCACTGCTTATTGGCATCTGGCAAGCTTATCGTCTACTCACTACGAAGACCGATCGCAGTATTTGCACAACGCCATCACAGCGTATAAAGAGGCGATCTCTGCCGTGCAATTTCTTTCCGCTGCCAGCCCATCTCATGCCCCAGCACTAACGTTTGATTTGTATGCAGCCCATAACAACTTAGGATCGGCTTATCATCAATTAGCCACCGACGATCGAGCCGCGCTAGACACCGCCACGCGATCGCACTATCTAGAATCGGCGCTCTCTCACCAAGTGCAAGCCGTGCAAGGCTGGCGAGAAAAACCTGAGTTTTGTGAAAGTGCCATGGCTCATTTAGTTCAAACCGTGAGAACCCTGCACGATCGTCAGGGCATTCAGGGTCAAACTCTAGCATTCTCAAAGATTCCGGCTCAGTTACTGCCCACGGTGATGAAGCAGCTTTAGTCAGATTCGGACTCAGCACAGGCAAATTTTAAGTCAGGGTTCGTCGTTTCGTCGTTGCACGTAGCATAATTTGCATAGCAATCTTTCTACTTTGCCCATGCTGAACGAAAGCGAATACTTTGAAAAAGCCGCCGCTACACGAGTCCGGGTTTTGAGTGAGGCGCTGCCCTACATTCAACAATTTGCCGGACGCACGATCGTCGTCAAATATGGCGGCGCAGCGATGAAGGATGCCGCTCTCAAAGAGAAAGTCGTCCGCGATGTTGTGTTTATGTCGTGTGTCGGGTTGCGCCCAGTTTTGGTACACGGGGGCGGTCCCGAAATTAATTCGTGGCTCGACAAACTCGGCATTGAGCCACAGTTTAAAAACGGGTTACGTGTCACCGATGCCGACACAATGGATGTCGTCGAAATGGTGCTGGTCGGTCGTGTCAATAAAGAAATTGTCTCACTCATCAATCAAGCTGGAGGCTCTGCGGTAGGACTTTGCGGCAAGGATGCCAGTTTGATTACGGCTCGCCCTGCTGATGAAGAAGGCATCGGATTTGTAGGCGAAGTCACAAACGTCAACATCCAGATTTTAGACTCGTTGGTCAAAGCGGGTCACATCCCAGTCGTCTCTAGTGTCGCCGCCGACGAGACGGGACAGGCTTACAACATTAACGCTGACACTGTGGCGGGAGAACTTGCCGCCGCCTTGGGTGCCGAAAAGTTAATTTTGCTCACCGACACGGCGGGAATTTTGCGTGATTATAAGGATGTCGCCACCCTAATTCCTCGGTTAGACATTTACGATGCTCGAAAACTGATTGACGAAGGCGTTGTCTCTGGCGGCATGATTCCGAAAGTCAATTGCTGTGTGCGATCGCTAGCTCAAGGCGTTCGTGCTGCCCACATCATCGACGGTCGCTTGCCCCACGCGCTGCTGTTAGAAATCTTCACCGATGCTGGGATCGGCTCAATGTTAGTTGCCTCTGAGTTTATGGGCAACCGTTAAAAAGCAATGGAATTCAAGATTCTAAATTGCTCAACCCTGACCCTTTTCTCATCTACACTCTATGCCCAACTTTTTCTCGCGCCTCGGCTATCCCATCACGTCGGTCAACCTCACTCAACGCATTAAAAGCCAAGAAGACAAGCTGCCTGTAAAGAATGCGGGCTGTCGATCGCAGTTCCTCCTACATTCGGCACCGACTGCCAAAGTCTGCTTATTTTTTCACGGCTTTACGGCGGCTCCCTATCAGTTTTTGCCGATGGGACGCACGTTACATCAAGCGGGCTACAACGTTCTGATTCCCAGAATGCCGGGTCACGGTCAGGCAGGCGACTGGAATCGCGACAACCCGCCACCGCTGCCTACAAACTCTGACACTTATAAGCAGTTTGGCTTAGATTGGCTGCAAAAAGCTCAGACTTTGGGCGATCTCGTTGTCGTAGGGGGTCTATCTGGTGGTGGCACCCTCGCGGCTTGGTTAGCGCTAGAACGCGCCAAGGACATCGATCGCGCGTTGCTCTTTGCGCCCTATCTCAGCAGCAGCAATAAAGTGGTTGATTTGCTGGTTAAAACCTTCAACACCTATTTTGAATGGATTGATGACACCCCATCCGATCAGGTAATTGGCTACGAAGGTTTTATGGTGGCGGCCCTGCGGGTCTATCTCGACATGGGCAAGGAGATTCTCAAACGCTCAAAAGACCAGCCTTCAGCCCCAATGTTTATCGTCTCGACCGAAGCCGATAAAGCTGTCAGCAACCCCGATCACCAAGTTCTGTTTGAGAACATTCTCAAGCGACAGCCTAAATCCTGGTATTACGAGTTCAATCGCATTCTCAACATTCCTCACACAATGTTGACCAAAGCCGAGGGTAACAAATGGGAAAATCTGCTTAATGTGATCGCAAAAGCCTATGTGCAGAGTGATCTGACCTGGGTTGAGGTTGAAGAAATCGCCTATCGCATGACCGACGGCAAAACCTTTAACCAGGTGATCGCAGAATTGAAGATTGCCGATCGTGCCTCTCCTGATATGCCTGCTTTTATCACCATGGTTGACAAACGAGCGATCGTGCTCAAACGCAACCCTAGCCTAGATCAAGACTAATCCTGTTTTGAGGTGCCCATGCTATCAACTCCCAATGCCCCCGCCGTTTCTCTAGAAGAGTTTTTGGCAAACCCGCGCGATCGTACTGAGTGGGTGAATGGAAATCTTATTAAAAAACAAGATATGACTGCAAAAACAGGACGAATTCAAGCCAGACTCGCTTTTTATTGGAGGAGCCATATGCTCTCTAGTGGGCAGGGGGGAGAAGTTTATACAGAGACATCTTGCCGAACAGTTGGACGGACTCGATGTCCTGATGTGGCATACCTAAAGCCCGATCTCGTTACTCAATATGGCGACTTTAAGATTCTGCCGCACAGCTTCTCGCTGGTCGGTGAGGTGATTTCACCAAACGATGAAGCCGAAGAGGCTTTTACTAAAGTTCGAGAATATCTTGCGTCTGAGTGCGAAGAAGTTTGGCTGGTGTTTCCAGATAGCCAATGGGTGCTGGTGATTACAAGTCAACGGCAAGAACTACGAGGGCTAGAAGATGTCGCCACTACGCACAATGTTCTATCGGGCTTTAGTGTTGCGGTCAGAGAATTAATTGCTTGATTGCGATCAGGTCCAACCCTCGGATGTAGAATTCATCCCTCAGATACTTTAGGATGCAGAGGTAGCCTTAGCCCATCAATAAGCCTGTGAGTTCTGAACAATTAGACCTTGCGACCACCGAATACGAAACCGGAAAACACGCCTTTGAACGCGGCGAATACCGCAAATCGGTGCAGTATTTAGAACGCGCCAACGCTCTAGCCGATCCAGGTTCCCGCTTTGGGGGAGAAGTGCAAATCTGGCTCGTGACCGCCTACGAAGCAACCGGACAGAGATCAGAAGCGATCGCCCTCTGCCAAAAAATCAGTCGTCATCCTGACATCAAGACTCGCCAGCAGGGAAAGCGACTGCTATACATTCTCGAAGCCCCCAAACTGCAAACCCGCCCCGAATGGTTGACTGAGATTCCTGATTTGTCAACGCTAGCCGACAGCGAAGCCAAAGACAATCGCGGAGTCTCTAAGTTTGGCAACGCCAAGCCGCCAAAACTGGCTCAAAAGTCCCGCCCAGCGATTCCCGAACCTGTGGATTTGAGTCAGGTCAACACTCAAGACAATCTCTTTATTTGGGTAGCGCTCGTTGCAGTAGGACTGATTGTAGGCGGCTTGGCGTGGCTGAGTTAACATGAACTCAATGGCTTCGTTACCGTTTGTCGTGCCCCCTAAATCCCCCAAATTGGGGGAT
>JAYVFW010000139.1:0-5464 GCA_043772715.1 Phormidesmis sp.
TCCACGACAGTTGCAACTTGAGAAGTAGGGAAATTATTAGGCGGCGAGACGGGTGAGCGATCGCTGATTCTGAGCGCTGCGACTAGGGGTAGAGTGAGCTTTTTCAGAGGCGAGTTGCTTCTGGTCTAGCCGATCCCAATAAGCGAGAGTCTTGGCAATACCAGGGTTTCCAGAGAGCTTGATTTCGTGGGGAAACTGAGTCAGCATTTCACTCTGCTGCAATTGAAATAAGTAGCCAGAACTCGCTAGAGACTGGGCAAATTTCTGAGCTTGGCTGATTTTTTCAAAGCCAAAATAGCAAGTCTCCCGAAGCTCTATAGCTTTTTGAAACGGAGTTCTAACGACTAAAACTCTGAGAGAAAGATATTGCCCGACTCGTCCTTTGCTGAGTGAAAAGAATCGACCCGTTTGCATAGTGGATATTGACGGTTGAGTTTTCAAGGCTGAGGAGATAAACCTCCTAACTCTATTGTAGTTGATCACCACTACGGTTGTGAGCATTTTGAGGAATGAAATCGTTTTCTCGATCGGGTCTAAAGCATCTAAATCCATCGCTCCAATTATAGTAAATTTGTACCTACGTCCGTGTGGCTCCTGTCGGTGTGAAAAAAGCTTAATATTCACAAAGAATCTATGAGGCGAGCGCGAATAACCGGACGCAACTTTCCAGCTTGACTTGACTTATTTTGAAAACTCGGTAAACCTAAGATCAAAGACACATTCTCTCAGAAAGGGCAGCTTTCATACGGGTTAGCCAGATCGAACGCGATCGTCCTAGCTAAGAGAGTCCATAGCGGTGAATTTATTCGCGGCTATCCCTCAACTCAATCACAGTTGGATTGGTAACAGAAGCCTCTGCAGGAATGAAAACTGTTTGAACTTGAGTGGAATTGGTCTGAAGATTGCACGTTACTTTTCTAGAGAGATCAAAAATCTCTCTCGGTTCACTATTGATTTACTCTGAGGAAACACGTTCATGACTGCAACTCCCGTTCGGTTGAAGTACGAAGTCAAAGATCTGGCACTTGCGTCTATGGGCAAACAGCGGATTGAGTGGGCTGGGCGCGAAATGCCTGTGTTAGCTCAAATTCGCGATCGCTTCGCCAAAGAGCAGCCATTTGCGGGCATCAAAATTTCGGCTTGCTGCCACGTGACGACTGAAACAGCGCATTTGGCGATCGCGCTCAAAGCAGGTGGAGCCGATGCGGTGCTGATTGCCAGTAACCCGCTCTCGACTCAAGATGACGTAGCAGCAAGCCTGGTCGCTGACTATGGCATTCCCGTCTACGCGGTCAAGGGTGAAGATAACGACACCTATCACCGTCACGTTCAAATCGCGTTGGATCACCGCCCCAACATCATCATTGATGACGGCTGCGACGTGGTTGCAACCCTGGTGCAGCAACGCAAACACCAACTCCCTGACCTGATTGGCACCACCGAAGAAACCACCACCGGAATTGTGCGTTTGCGGGCGATGCTCCGAGATGGCGCGTTGACTTTCCCGGCGATCAACGTCAACGATGCTGAAACCAAGCACTTTTTTGACAACCGCTATGGCACGGGTCAATCGACCTTAGATGGCATCATCCGCGCTACCAATATCCTGTTGGCGGGCAAAACGTTTGTGGTGGCTGGCTATGGCTGGTGCGGCAAAGGCACGGCAATGCGGGCACGGGGCATGGGCGCAAACGTGATTGTGACTGAAATTAATCCTGTGGCGGCGATCGAAGCTGTGATGGATGGCTTCCAAGTCATGCCGATGGATGAAGCGGCAAAGCGGGGCGATATTTTCGTCACCGTCACGGGCAACAAAGGCGTGATTCGCGGCGAACACTTTGACTCGATGAAAGATGGCGCGATCGTCTGCAACTCTGGTCACTTTGACATCGAGATTGACCTGGAAGCCTTGAAAGAACGCGCTAGCGAAGTGAAGACGGTTCGCACGTTTACCGAAGAATATAAGCTCAAGAGCGGCAAATCTGTGGTCGTGTTGGGTGAAGGTCGGCTCGTCAACTTGTCGGCGGCTGAAGGGCATCCCAGTGCGGTGATGGATATGAGCTTTGCCAACCAGGCGATGGGCGCTGAATATCTGGTCAAAAACAAAGGCAAGCTCGAACCCGGTGTCTATTCAATTCCGGTAGAAGCGGATCAGGAAATTGCGCGGCTGAAGCTGCAAGCGATGGGTTTCACGATCGATGCTCTCAACGCTGATCAAATTACCTACGTCAACTCCTGGACTTCTGGCACCTAATGGTAGCTAGGTCTTAATTCAGACCTCCGACTTCTTCAACGAAGTCGGAGGTCTTTGCGTTTGGATGGAGGCTGCATGAATCGCATTCTGTTTGTTGAACTGCTCGGAGGCATTGGCGACGTTTTAATCGCTTTACCTGCCATTCAAGCCTTGGGACGATCGTACCCCGATGCTACCTTAACCGTTCTGACGTTTTCACCAGCGGGAGATCTGCTCAAAGCTGACCCGTTGATTGATCACGTTGAGATTGCTCAGAAGGGTCAAGTAAGGCAAGCGATCGCAACACTCCACAGCCAACAAAAGTATGATTTGATTGTTTCTGATACTAATTACGATCGCGTTGATCAAATCATTCATCTTAGTGATACTGATCGGGTTGTCACAAACTTATGGCGATCACCGCCTGATAATGAATTTGTGAGCGATCGCTTTATTAAAATTCTGTTGGGTGAAGGACTGATTTATGCCGACGCGATCGCGCCGCCTCAGTTGTATACAACCCAACAAGAACAGCAGGACGCACAAGAAAAATTAGGAGACATTAAACGCCCGATCGTTGTTCTCTATCCCGATTCGGGGATGCAGATTAAGCAATGGTCAACTGAGAAGTTTATTCGATTAGGACAAGAGTTACAGAAAACATTGAACGCCGCGATCGTGGTGCCGATCGGCTCAGATTCTAGTCAGGTGACAGAACTGGTGCAATCGATCGGCGGAACTGCCCAGATCTGGCGACCGGGGACACTGAGAGAACTTGCTGCGATGCTGTCTTGGGCAGATTTGACGATTGCCTCAGACACGGGTTCGGCTCGGATCGCAGCCGCAGTCGGCACCCCGACTATTACCTTATTTGGACCCTCCTGGCAGGGGCGATATGGTCAACCCGCGCCACATATTAACGTGCAGGGCTATCCAGAGTGCCCAGAGCGGGTGATTCAAAACTTTACGATGCAGCGCTGTTGGTATGACGGGACGTGCCCCTTTGAGCAGTGGAATACGTGCTTAGACGAGATTTCTGTCGATCGAGTGATGGCAATCTGCGTCTCGTTGCTCAAAGCTCATAGTCAGCGTTCGATATAACCCGCATGACTTTGGTAAATTTGTCTGCAACAACTAATTCTGCAACTAACAACGCTTGGGCATCTGTCCGCAATCTGTTAGTCATGCGACTGGATAATATTGGCGATGTGATCATGACCAGTTCAGCGCTGCGATCGCTCAAAGAAAAGCTGCCTCAAGCCAGACTAACGCTGATGGCGAGTCCGGGTGGCTCGTTGGTGGCTCCGCTCTTGCCTTGGGTTGATGAGGTGCTGACGTGGCGGGTTCTCTGGCAAGATTTGGGGCGATTAGAGTTTGACCCAGCGCGAGGATGGCGATTAGTGGAGACATTGCGCGATCGTCATTTCGATGCGGCAGTTATCTTCACGAGTTTCAATCAGTCTCCCCATCCTGCCGGGTTTTTGTGCAGTTTGGCGGGCATTCCCCTGCGGTTAGGCGAGTCGAAAGAAATCAGCGGATATGCTTTGACGAATGAAGTCTCGGCGGCATCCGATGACATTCATCAAGTCGATCGCAATCTGCGCTTAATCGAGTCGGTCGGATTTGAGGTCAACGATCGCAGTCTCACCATTCAAATCCCAGACGTTGCTCAGAGAAGTGCGCTCGATCACTTAAATCAGTTTGGATTGGCGGCAGCCGATTCGTTTCTCTTGCTCAACCCCTGGACGAGTTGCCAATCGCGAAATTATGCCTCCGATCGCTTCGCGATTGCTGCCCGTCAACTCGCAGAAATCACAGGCTGGAAAGTGGTCGTGACGGGCGTTAAGAAAGACCGATCGCACAGTAGCGAACTGTTAGAGATTTTAGGAGAATGGGCGATCGATCTAATCGGTGCAACGAGCTTATCAGAACTAGCGGCACTGATTGCTAAAGCGCGATTGATGTTGAGCAACAATACTTCGACGATGCACATTGCTGATGCAACTCGCACTCCGAGCGTCATTTTGTTTGCTGGAACAGAGTTGGAATCACAATGGCGATCGCGTAACTGCCCATTAATCCTACTGCGTCAGCCAACGGCTTGCAGCCCGTGTTATGCCTTCACTTGTCCCTACGATCTCGAATGTCTGGATATTTCGCCCGATCAAGTCGTCGCAGCAGGATTAGAGCTTTTAGGCGTTTGAACGAAAAATTTTGGCGTTGCTGAATATAGTCCTGCGCTTGATTCGACCTGATCTAGATACCCTTTTTTGTCTACTGATAACAAATTGACTCTAGGAGTTGGACAGGTCTTCAACCTACTGTGTGAGGAGAGCAATCTCAGATTTATGTGAACCGAAAAATATTTTTTACCTTATTGACTTTGGTTCTCATAAGCCTTTACAATCTCTTTAACTTACTGATAATTGCTTTTAATAAAGGCGTTTTTCACTTAAACTCGGACTCGTGTAATGAAATTAAATCGAACTGCAAGTTTTAACCTCAGTGCTGCATTTCTAGCCTTGACTACCGCCTTTATTAGCGCGTGCAGTACTCAGCCTCCGACCTCCTCAAACCCAGTGGCTGCAACTCAAGGACAAACTGCCTCTGCTAGCTCCTTGAATCAGTTGCGAGTTGTCTTTCCAAGTCGGTCTGGGGCAACCGAGGTACAAACCAAAGCCAACGTGATCGCCGCTCTCTTATCAACTGAACTGAAAATGCCCGTGATCGCCGTGATTGGTGATGATACTGCCGCCGTCGAAGCGCTGAAAGCCGAGCAAGCGGAAGTGGCATTTCTCAGCAGCCGTTCGGCGCTCAAAGCGGAACAGTTAGCAGGTTCTCGGCTTTATTTAGCTGAAGTGCGTCCCGATTATTCTGGAGGACATACCTACCGATCGGTGTTCGTCGTGCGAAATGACAGCCCCTTGCAAAGCAAAGACGATGCCAAGCAAAATCTAGAGCAACTGCGCGGTAAGAAAATCGCCTTCACCTCGCCGACTTCTGGATCGGGCTTCATTTTTCCGGTCGGTGATTTGGTGAAACAAGGGCTAGTTGAAAACCGCGATCGCGTCAAAGAATTTTTTGGCGAAGTCACTTATGGCAACAACTACGCGGGAGCACTGCAAGCCGTTTTGAAAGGACAAGCAGAGGTCGCCGCTGTATCGGAATATGCGCTCAAGGCTCCCCATATCACGCTTGCGGAAAGTCAGCAGCTTAGAATTCTTCATGCGA
>JAYVFW010000140.1:0-5461 GCA_043772715.1 Phormidesmis sp.
TTTCTCGAAAAACGATCGACGGTTGGCTACCCAGCCCATTAGGGACGGAACCCTTTGAAGCCATCTCTAAAAAGTAACTAAAAACCCCTGAGAGGATGACTCTTCTCAGGGGTGAAACGAGAAAAGCGCGGCTGAGTAGAAAACAAACTACGCTAATAAATGCGGATTTGCCCTCACCCCAACCCTCTCCCAAGCTTGGGAGAGGGGGCAAAAGTCTAGTTCCCCTTCTCCCAGGCTTGGGAGAGGGGGTTAGGGGAGGAGGGCGATTCTATAAACTGCCGCAGTCAGAGTTATTTAATCCACACTCCCTAGAACTTAGGCTCGTGCCGTAGCAGGTTGCGCTAGCGCCTCTTTGAGCACTGCCACCTTATCGGTTTGCTCCCAGGGAAGCTCAAGATCGGTGCGTCCAAAGTGACCGTAAGCTGCAACATCTTGATAAAAGCGACCGCCACGCTCTCCGGGCAAGCCTCTCAGGTTAAACTCCTGAATAATGCCCGCCGGACGCAACTCGAAGTGCTGATTGACCAACTCTAGAAGCTGGCTATCGTCAACTTTGCCCGTGCCAAAGGTTTCGATCATGATGCTCACTGGGCGAGCTACCCCGATCGCATAGCTTAACTGCACTTCGCACTTATCGGCTAACCCAGCAGCGACAATATTTTTCGCCACATAGCGACACGCATAAGCCGCACTGCGATCGACCTTGGTGGGGTCTTTGCCCGAAAATGCGCCGCCCCCGTGCCGCGAATAACCGCCGTAGGTGTCTACGATGATCTTGCGTCCCGTTAAACCAGAGTCACCTTGAGGTCCGCCGATCACAAACTTGCCAGTCGGATTGACCAAAAAGCGGGTGTCTGCATCGGGTTTGATCTCAACATCTTCAAACGTTGGCTCAACCACCAGTGCCCAAAGATCTGCTTTGATTCTTGCCAAAATCTCGGCATCATCCGTGATGTCTCCGATCGTGGCAGTGTGCTGGGTCGAGATCAAAATCGTGTCAATGCCGACCGGACGATCGTTCTCATAAAGAACGGTAACTTGAGTCTTGCCATCAGGACGCAAATAAGACAGTTGACCCGTTTTGCGAACAACTGCCAGCTTGCGCGAGATGCGGTGAGCCAAACTGATCGGTAAAGGCATTAATTCAGGCGTTTCATTGCAGGCAAAGCCAAACATGATGCCCTGGTCGCCTGCCCCGATCTCATCGAGCGCTTCTTGACTCGATTCTTCACGAGATTCGTGAGCTGTGTTGACCCCTTGAGCAATGTCAGGTGACTGCTCGTCGATCGCAATCAGCACCGCGCAACTGTTGGCAGAAAAGCCATTTTCAGCGCCCGTATATCCGATTTCGGCGATCTTTTGGCGGGCTAAATCGATGAAGTTAACTTGTGCTTTGGAGGTAATCTCACCTGTAATGAGAACCAACCCAGTGTTGACAACCACTTCAGCGGCCACGCGGCTTTTGGGATCTTGTGCTAGTAAGGCATCGAGAATTGTGTCAGAAATTTGATCACAAATCTTATCGGGATGCCCTTCTGTAACCGATTCTGAGGTAAAAAGATATCGTCGTGACAAGGAATTCTCCTCTTGACTAGATAAGGGTTAGAGACAGTCTAAATTGCTGGAGGAATTATATCACCCAGCTTCAGTCAGATAAGGGGCGATCGTGCGCCTCCACTAGCCGCTTAGAGATCAGTCTAAGTTGAGCCTGACAGAAATTTTGAGATCTGTGGTGGCATCCTAGCAATTGCACGGAGAAAAGCGCTCTTTCCGATGGTCAAGCTTCATTAACTCTTTGAATTCAATTCGTTTTTTTTGCAGAATGTTAAAAACGGCTAACAAGACGTGTGATTGCAAATCTTGTAAAAATTAAAACTTATTGGCGCAGCTTTTCCAAGCGAGCAGCTTACTTAAATGAACACCCAACCGATTACCCTTCAACTTCCCCTCGAACTTTTAGCGCAGGCACAAGCGATCGCAGGCAGCCCCGAAGATCTGCAAAACTTTCTGATTCAGGCGATCGAACACGAAATCGAGCGACATCCTCAACCTAGCGTCCAAAAGGGGTTTTCAGAATCTTTAGAAGAATTTCGTCAAGACTACGACCTCGAAAAAGCCAACATCAACCCGGATGAAGTTTTTTCAGATGTTCGCGATCGCTCTCCCGGACGAGAGGTAACATTTTGACCCTGCGTTATTTGCTAGACACAAATATTCTTTCCGAGCCGCTTCGCCCCAATCCAAATCCTGTAATTTCTCAAAAACTGCTGCAACACCAAACAGAAGTCGCTACTGCCAGCATCGTCTTTCATGAAATCTCATACGGAAGCTACCGCTTACCGATTCAATCCTATAAAAGGCAAGTCATTCAGGCATTTCTCGATCGACAAGTTCAGCAAGTGATGCCCATCCTACCTTACGACTTGACAGCCGCTGCTTGGTTTGCCATCGAAAGAGCAAGATTAGCGAATCAGGGGCAAACACCTGCCTATGCAGATGGACAAATTGCTGCGATCGCCCATGTCAATAACCTGGTTCTTGTTACCAACAATGTTTCTGACTTTGCCAATTTTCAAACCCTACACCTAGAAAACTGGTTTTCATCATGACTTTCACCATTCTTATCTCAGGTCAGAAGGGGAAAAAAGTGACCGATCGGACCTTGACCTTGACCGATATTGAGAGCATGGCGAAGCGCACTAGTCACATAATCTTTTGCAAGGCAGGTTGCAGAAAAGAGATCGTGACCCAAGGTGAGATTCGCAGCGATCGCGGCTGACAAGGTGCAGCCTGTTCCATGAGTGTTTTGGGTATCAACCTGCTCAGTGATCAGCGTTTTTAACTGCTTGCCATCAAACCAGACATCAATGCCTCGCAAGCTGCCCTTCATGCCGCCCCCCTTGACCAAGACTGCCTTGGCTCCGAGTTGATAAATGCGCTGTGCCGCTGCTTGCATCGCTTCTAGCGTATCAATTTCTAAACCACTCAAAATCTGCGCCTCGTAGCGATTAGGCGTTAGCACCACTGCCTGGGGAATTAACTGGGTTCGCAGCGTCGCGATCGCAGCATCGTCAATCAGTTGCGCTCCTGTGCGAGACACCATCACCGGGTCAACCACCAAGTTTTGAATGTTCAAGCGTTTGATCTGTTCGGCAACGGCGGCAATAATCTCTTGGTTGAGCAGCATTCCAGTTTTTGCCGCCTGCACGCCGATGTCTTGCACGACTGCCTGCATTTGAGCCACTACCGCCTCAGCAGGCAGCGCATCGACGCGAGTTACGCCCAAGGTGTTTTGCGCGGTGACACAGGTCAAGGCGCTCGTTCCGTGAACTCGATGAAAAGCAAAGGTGCGTAGATCTGCCTGAATTCCGGCTCCGCCACCGCTATCTGAGCCAGCGATCGTCAGCGCAACCGGGATAGAAACAAGATTGAAGGTCATACACCGCAGATCAAGGATTCGATCACTATCCTAATCGGTGATGTTAAGACTGGGAAAAGCAATCGGTTAGTCGAGATCAAATCGAGTATTCACAGCTTAAGCCGAGACTGATTTAGCCCGACAAGTCTCTACTTTATACACTTCTTCGCCAGCATAATAGAGAGAAATATAGCGCACACCTAACATTAATCGAGCCGAATTGAAGAGTTGCTCGACCTCAGAAATCATGCGATCGACCAGCCAAGGTTCAGGACAGTGAACTCGTAGCGTGTCGTTGTGGTCTAGCTTGATTAAGCAAAGACCCAACGTTTTTGGAAATAGCTGGCGCAGACGCTGAATTCGATATTTCTCTAAGAGGCGCAGGTCTTGACGAGTTAGCTGAGGAGGCATGAGAGCAACCCAGAAAGGGATATACAGATTGAATCGGATTCAAGGTCGAATCTACACGGTGAAATTTAGGATATTTTACTGACTTGTTAACCTTCAATACCCGTAGTTTCACCGGATCTTGATTATGAGGGTTCGATCGAGGTGAGTTGACCTATCTGAAGAGGTGTTTATTGGCACGAGCAGTTAAAGAGATTCCTGTTCCCCTTCTTCCTGTGTTCTAAGAAGTTCCTACCGCACGAGAGATGCCTCAAGACATAGTTTCTGGGTAGCTATAAACACTTAGATATATTTTTATAGCTCCGCCTGTCACCGAGACGAAGCGGCGTGTATGGTAGAGTCTCGATTCGTTGAGGTTTTAAGCGTTTGCTCTCTTAAAGCAGAAGATTTCTTTCTGAGGTCTATCGACAGGCTTTAAGGGTTGCGCCTCAAAACGAATCTGTAAACGCCTGGAATTTGATCAGGAACCAGGCTCATAAATGCGACATCGGTTGAGAGAATGTTTGAGAATGAGTGATTTTAAAGAGCTAAGAGGGCAGCGTTTAGCATGGCTAGAAGGAATTCGGATTTTTGCAGCGATGATGCTGTTGCTTTATCACTCTCAGCTACTTTTTACAAAGTATGTCTATACGCCTCAGCCGACGGGATTGTTGAGCAATGGACACCAAATTTTAAGTGCGGCAAGTCAGCTTGGGTCAGGAGTTTTCACCCAAGTCGCTAGCGTTCCGATCTGGTTTGGTTTTCAGTTTGTAGACGTTTTTGTCTTGATTAGCGGCTTCAGCTTAGTATTATCACTGAAGGGAAAACCCCTAGAAATCAAAAGCTTTTTCAGACGACGATCGCTGCGAATTCTCTTACCGTTTTGGACGGTGGCAGGGTTAGCGTATCCAACACTGTGGGCGATCGGTAAAATTACCAACAGCTACGTGCCCGATGCTTGGCACACCTTTGGAGGGCTAACCTTTCCGCTTTTGTTGGATTATGCTGGAAGCGTGCTGATGCCCACAAGCGGACCGTGGTGGTTTGTTCCGCTCATTCTCAGCTTTACGTTTGTCTTCCCATTACTGTGGAGTCTTCTACAGCGTTGGGGCGCACGTAACTTATTGATTGTTAGCATCTTCATCACTCTCATCTACCGAGCTTTTGCAGTTTATGTCTTTGGCGGACATCCCACTTATGTTGTTTTGAACACACCTACCGATTGGCAGCCCTTTCTTCCGTTCATTGCAAAACTGAGTACCTTTGTGTTAGGAATGGTAGTTGCACAATCATATCTACAGCATAAAGGTGCGATTTACTGGAAGCCTTCTAAAGCTTTGTTAGTCGGAATCCCAATCTATAGCCTTGGATTTATCGGTCAGTTTTATCGATTTGGCTGGATCTTTGCTGACTTCTGCGTTGCGATCGGACTTTCACTCTGCTGCATGGTGATCTTTCGCGCTATTGCTGAAAGGTTTCGACTTCAATCGATCATGGTTTGGTTAGGGCTTCATAGCTATAGTTATTTCTTGATTCATAACTTTGTCGTTGATCGAACGATTAATCTTATCGTTGGTGATCAGCTTGCATTATATTATCAAGCACTTCCTGTTATGGTAATCGGAACGTTGCTTTTAGCGGTTTTGGCAGATTCAA
>JAYVFW010000141.1:0-5438 GCA_043772715.1 Phormidesmis sp.
GTTCACCGTACTGATCGACTAGCAGCACGTCTACACGGGTGTGGTCACATTGCCAGACTTGGTTGCTGTACTCAATAGAGATATCTTCTCCATTACGGGTTTTAATCGATAGGGTAGAGCCGCGCCATCCTGGGCTGCGGATGCTTTTGGCTTTCTCTTGATGTTTGATGATTGGCTCTAGCACTCGCAGAACTGTTTTGTAATGAGGCGGCTTCTCATCTCTGATTTCGTGGGCTTTTGCTTGAACTCTGATAGCAACTTGCTTAGGGGTCATGCGTTTGCTGCCCTTGTTGCCTTCCTTATAGGTTTTGATGATGAAATCTTCCCAAAATTTGCCAATGCGGTATGTACCCTTATCAGCCCTAGCAGCTTGAGTGATGCCTGCTAGTCCTTGCTGTTCCCAACGTTTTACAAGGCGTTGCACTGATCGCACTGAAACGCCTAATTTCTCGGCAGCCTCTCTCAGCTTTTGTCCATAGGTAACTTTGTCGCAGGGTTCAATCAGGCTTTGCAGCACTTCTAGCTTTTGCTGGGCTTCAGCACTCAGCTCGGTGACGATCACCTGTGATGTGGGTACGTGATCAGCAGGTGATGAGGGATCAGGGGCGCAATTAAGAGATTGACCATCCAGAACTAAAGAATCCTGCATAGTAGTTCATCTGTATTTTACTAGTGGTACTAAAATATCACTAGTCAGGTAAAAACGACAGTAGACCTCTTGCGTGAATCCATTTTTAGCACGAGTTTCTAATAGTTTGAATCCCCTGATTTGCCATTCACGCAAGAGGTCTAGTCAACTTGTCACTACGATCGCCTGATTCATCCCAATCACGAAATCAATACGCCGAGCGATCGCTTTTGCCTGCACCCGTGAGTAACAGGCATTCAGCAAGACACACTCCACCTCATTAGAAAAAAACCTAAATAGGGTGGCTAAGGCGGGGGTGTTAACCGCTTTGATGTTTCCCTCTTCATCCTCCAATACTAGTCCTTTGTCTCCCGCTCCATGTACACAGAAATGAACGATTTGCGGCTTACAATCCAACATTGCCCGCTGCACATCTCTGGGACGAGCAGCTAATTGATACTCGATGATAAATCGGTCTCGATAGCGCGATCGTTGGATGCCTGCTTTGATTTCTCGCACTTCTTCATCAAGTCGCAGCGGATTAGTCCCTCTTGGATTCATCGATAGAATCAGAATAGTTTTCGTAGCTGGTTGACCGTTCACAGAGACTAATTAAGACGGTTTTACTACTGAGTGAGGACTTACTTAGTTTAAGAGAAGCAACACGCTAAACTTCAGCCCCTTTGATTCACTAAAACTCAACCAATGCAGAAGTTTCAATCTGCCTTTTCTGCAACCGCTCAAGGATTACTCTCTCTGTAACACCCATTTTCTATCGGTTCTATATCTACAAAATTTTATCAGCTCTGTCTTTACCGGAAAATAACGGTAAGAAGTTCAACTTTTTGGCGAAAATGGTTGCTGCATGGCGACAGCTAATTTGTCACTCACTCCAATCAGCGCTAGAGGCAACACGACAGCTAATTTGTCACAAAGCTGTAATACGACAGCTAATTTGTCACAAAAGCGCGGTGTACTGAAGGGTCTCAAAAGAGGGTTGCGATCATTGAAACGCCTATCCTGAAAGGGATATGAGCTAACGACATTAATGTGTCACGATGACAAATAATTAGTCACTGTACAAAACCTAAGAAGTCAGGGCAGTCCTAAAATCATATCCCCTAATGAATTACAGTGATAAAGGGTAGATAAAACTACTGATCACATACATTCCAAGGATATTCCCGGTATGCATCTGAGTGAATTGACTCACCCAAACCAGTTGCATGGTCTGTCGATCTATCAGCTTCAGCAAATTGCTCGTCAGATTCGTGAAAAGCATTTGCAAACGGTCGCAACCATTGGAGGACACCTCGGCCCTGGATTAGGGGTCGTCGAGCTAACCCTGGCACTTTATCAAACTCTTGATCTCGATCGTGACAAAGTAATTTGGGACGTGGGGCACCAAGCCTATCCCCACAAGCTAATCACAGGGCGCTATGCCAACTTTGACACGCTACGTCAAAAAGATGGCATAGCGGGCTATCTCAAGCGCGGTGAAAGTAAGTTTGACCATTTTGGGGCAGGTCATGCTTCCACCAGCATCTCGGCAGGTCTAGGAATGGCTTTGGCACGCGATGCTAAGGGCGAAAACTTTAAGGTTGTCTCAGTCATCGGCGACGGGGCACTGACTGGAGGCATGGCGCTCGAAGCGATTAACCACGCTGGGCATTTGCCCAAAACCAATCTGCTCGTGGTGCTCAACGATAACGAGATGTCCATTTCGCCCAATGTTGGCGCAATTCCTCGTTATCTCAACAAAATGCGCCTCAGTCCGCCCGTTCAGTTCCTCACCGACAACTTAGAGGAACAATTTAAAAATATGCCCTTCTCGCCTGAACTGTCGCGCCTCAAAGAAGGCATGAAGCGTTTGGCAGTTCCTAAAGTAGGGGCGGTGTTTGAGGAATTGGGCTTCACCTATATGGGTCCGATCGATGGTCACAATCTTGAAGAACTCATTGCCACCTTTAAACAGGCACACCAGCATCCGGGCCCAGTTTTGGTGCATGTGGCGACGGTGAAAGGAAAAGGATATGCGATCGCTGAAAACGATCAGGTCGGCTATCACGCGCAAACGCCGTTTAACTTGGCGACTGGTAAGGCAAACCCCTCCAGCAAACCCAAGCCTCCTAGCTACTCAAAGGTGTTTGGTGAAACGTTGAGCACGATCGCTGAAAACGATCCACGAGTGATCGGCATCACTGCTGCAATGGCAACCGGGACGGGATTAGACATTTTTCAAAAACGAGTGCCCAAGCAATATATTGATGTAGGGATCGCCGAACAACACGCTATCACCCTCGCTGCCGGACTTGCCTGTGAAGGGATGCGTCCTGTCGCCACAATTTACTCGACCTTTTTGCAACGGGCATTTGATCAAATTATTCACGATGTTTGCATTCAAAATCTGCCCGTGTTTTTCTGCCTCGATCGCGCCGGAATCGTTGGATCAGACGGACCCACTCACCAGGGAATGTATGACATTGCCTATCTGCGCCTAATTCCCAATATGGTGCTGATGGCTCCTAAAGACGAAGCCGAATTGCAGCGCATGATCGTGACGGGAATCAATCACACCAGCGGTCCGATCGCGATGCGTTATCCCCGAGGCAATGGGTATGGCGTGCCATTGATGGAAGAAGGCTGGGAAGAACTGCCGATCGGCAAAGGTGAAATTCTCCGTCAAGGTGACGACCTGCTGTTACTCGGCTACGGCTCAATGGTCTATCCCTCAATGCAGGTTGCCGAAATCTTGAGCGAACATGGCATCCAAGCGACGGTGATTAATGCCCGATTTGCCAAACCTCTGGATACTGAGTTGATCTTGCCGTTGGCTGAAAAAATCGGTCGAGTGGTGACGCTTGAAGAAGGCTGTTTGCCCGGTGGTTTTGGCTCTGCGGTGGTCGAAGCGTTGATGGATGCTGCTGATATCACCGTTCCCGTCAAGCGGATCGGCGTTCCTGATATTCTGGTTGAGCATGCTACGCCCGACGAGTCGAAGGCAGCATTAGGGTTGACTCCGCCGCAGATGGCAGAGCAGATTCTCAAATTGTTTAGCCATCAGCCGTTGGCTGTGAGCGTGTAGTCGCTCGCCCCTTTTATAGGCTGGTAGTATGGCTTTGTGAGCCTGACTGCCAGCCACTTGTCGCTCGTAGCCGTTAAGCTTAAACCAGGACAGCGGAGCAAAGATCATGAATCAAATTGCCTCGACGATTCCCACGATCGCAACCGACACCTGGGTAAAAGCTAGCTGGGAAACTTTTGCGGCTTTAGTGGATGAGCCGATTTATGAAAAAGGGCGATTTTATTACGATCGTGGACACTTAAGAATCGAAATGGCAGCCCTCGGATCGGCACACGGTCAAGACAATACGGTGATTTCTAACGTCGTCGCTATCTTTGCAGCGATTAGGAATCTTCGGACTAAAGGATTAACCAATGCAAGTTTTTGGAAAACGGGAGTCAGAGGATGTCAACCTGATATCGCGTTTTATATCGGGGCAGATTTTGGGCGGCTCCCCCGAAACAATTCTCCGGTCAATGTAGATGAGTTTGGAGCGCCAAATTTGGTCATCGAGATTGGAGCCTCATCCTTCAAAGATGATTTGGGGGATAAGCGCTTACTTTACGATCAGCTTGGAGTTCAAGAATATTGGGTGGTGAAAGTTGAAACGAGCGAAGTGTTTGCCTTTGAGGTCAAACAGGGATACAGCGGTCGAATTCAAGAATCACTAGTCTTGCCCGGGTTAAAGATTTCGTTAGTTGAAGCGGCATTACAGCGCAGTCAGACTGAAGATGATGGCACAATTAATCGTTGGTTATTGCAAACCTTCGTAGATCCGTCGTAAACCAACCCCCAGCCTTTATGTCTCTTCAAAGCCAGGTCTATCCCGTTATTTGGCAAGACGATCGGGTCTTGCTCATCGATCAAACCCGCCTCCCTAATGAATATGCGCTGGTTGACATTCATCGCTGTGACGACATGGCAGAAGCGATTAAAACCATGATTGTGCGAGGCGCTCCAGCGATCGGAGTTGCTGCCGCTTATGGGATGTATCTCGGCGCACGAGAAATTGAAACCGACGATCGCGATCGCTTTCTCACTCAACTTGAAGACGTTGCTAAGACATTACGCGCCACTCGCCCCACCGCAGTGAACTTGTTTTGGGCGATCGAGTGGATGCTTAAAACAGCTCGCCAAACCCTTGGCAGCGTGGATTATTTGAAACAAGCCTTGCTAGAAGCGGCAAAGGCGATCAATGCCGAAGATATTCAAACCTGTCAGGCGATCGGCGATCACGGGTTATCGGCGCTGCCGTCTGTCCCTAAAAAGCTGCGGCTTTTGACTCACTGCAATGCTGGAGCGCTAGCAACGGCGGGCTACGGTACTGCTTTAGGAGTCGTGCGATCGGCGTGGCAAGCCGATCGACTCGAACGGGTTTACGCCGATGAGACGCGACCTCGGCTGCAAGGCGCAAAGCTAACCGCTTGGGAGTGTGTGCAAGAAGGTATCCCTGTAACGGTGATTACCGATAACATGGCAGCGCACTGTATGCAGCGAGGCATGATTGACGCGGTGGTCGTCGGAGCCGATCGCATCGCCGCTAATGGTGACACCGCTAATAAAATTGGAACTTATAGCGTGGCGCTGATTGCCAAAGCGCACAACATTCCGTTTTTTGTGGCGGCTCCGCTCTCAACGATCGACTTTGAAATTAGCGACGGCAGTCAGATTCCGATCGAAGAACGCGATCCGGCTGAGATCTACCAGGTGGGTGAGACGATCCTCTGTCCGCCGGGGGTTGATTAT
>JAYVFW010000142.1:0-5407 GCA_043772715.1 Phormidesmis sp.
CAAGTCGATGACAGCGGCTGATAGTCTAGGCATGGGCTGGCTCGCGTTTACTGATAGGCTCTTTTAATCCTATGTCAATTTAAGCCGCTCAGTACTAGAGCATCTGTAAGCGCTCCGGTTCCGCCTTTAGGACGCGACATTCCAGGCTCGTGACGCAACGACATCATCAGAGATCCGATCGACATTGTTTTTTGAGAAGGAGCCTGACTCAGTTCTCCAGACAAACGCGCTAGCGGGGCTTTAAGAAACTCTGAGTCAAAATATTCTTCTAGCAAGTCAGATGCACTTGTGAACATAGTTCGCACTAAGTCCAGCGTTTTGTCGGCTCCGCCTACTAGAGAAAGCGTGTCTTTGATTTTTTGAATATCAAAGTTTCCCGCCATGTCGAGCAGCGATTTAGGAGGCGCATTAAAGACTGGAGTGACTGCATGAGTCATGCGCTGCCAAAAGTCGATGAACTCGGCATATTTTCGGGCATCGCGTGGACTATATCGCGCAATCTCAGCACAGGTTTTTTCGACCGATCGGTGCGCTAGAAAATATTTGCCGTCAGGATGCGGACAGAACACTACAGGATCACAAAATAGATATTCCAGCCCATAGCGGTGCAACTCCAGTTCTTGAACTACCGATCCGAGATGAATAAAAATGTGGTTGATCGCACAGGGGTTAAATCTGAAGCCAGGAGCGGTTTCTGGAATCAGTTCTTCTGTTGTGGCAGCACCTCCTGGAACACTGCGCCTTTCGAGTAGTAGCACTCGATATCCTGCTTTGAGCAAATAAGCAGCACAGACCAATCCATTATGACCTGCGCCAATCATCACCACATCATATTCTTGCATTATTCAAGCCGTTAATTATTTTTGTTCTACTTCTGCTTGATCTTCGGGTCTTTCCATTCCAGCAAAATTTACAGGTGTGACATCTTGATCATTACGAGAGTAATCTGCTTCGGTTAGAATATTTGCTGCATCTGGATCAATCAAACCGTTGTGATTCGTATTAGGTTTGGTAGCGCTCCCTTTATGATTTGCGTGTCCACTACTCATTATTTTCTCCCATTGTTAGTCAAGCCAACGGTAGAGCCTAGCAGACAGACTAGTCTCTGTACCTTTATTGAAATAGATTTTAAATAAATAGAATCTGTCTAAAGGTATTAGTAGGGGATCAGAAACCTGGAGTTGGAAAGAGCGTTCTCGTCGAATCTGGAACTATCTATAGAGGTTGTTCCGTGAGAATTGCGTGACTATGCACTTATGTGAATAGGAAAGTTTTTATCCTATTAGTTCTCTCAATAGTAGCGGCATCAAACTTCTGTTTTCCCAGAAGAAGTAGATTTTAATAGCAGTGCAATATGAATCACGATCGCAGCATTTCACCTGAGTTTATTAATCAATTAAGAAACGATTTTTGGCAGTTTGGGAATCTTGCGTGGCTGATTGCGATCGCTGACCGCACTTTAAACAGCTTTGCCGATGGGATTCTTTCAGCAACTGACATTGCCCAACTATTTACGATCGGACTTTTAGCGGTCTGCTGGGTGTTTCTTAACCCTAGCCCCACTGATGAAGAGGCACTCTACAAAGTGCTAAGAACGTTTATTCCGTCTGTCCCTGAAGTTGCTGTACCTCCGGCGAGAGAGCTAATTCAAAAATATGGATATCAACAAAGCTCCCTCTGGCGAGGTTGGAAGATTCATCATGCTGTGATGCCGAATGCTCGAAGCCAAGTGCCGATCATTTTGGTGCATGGGTTTGGTGGCTCGATCGGGCATTGGCGACAAAATATTTCTGAGTTAGCAAAGCACCACAGCGTTTACACGATCGATTTACTGGGTTTTGGTGCGTCTGAGAAACCCGACATTGCTTACTCGATCGATCTGTGGGTTGAGCAACTCCACGAATTTTGGCAAACGTTTATTGGAACTCCGGTGATTTTGGTCGGAAACTCGATCGGCTCGCTGACGTGTTTGGCAACTGCCGCAGACTACCCCGATATGGTGCGCGGTGTGGCGATGATTAGCCTGCCTGACACCGCCAGCCACGAAGCGGCAATTCCTGTGCGGCTGCGTCCTTTAGTGGGCTGGCTGCAAGCTGTTTTTGTCTCGCCGATCGTCCTCTATCCGCTTTTTCACATCTTGAGATATCCTGCGATCACGCGCCGTTGGGCAAGCATTGCCTATGCCTGTCGAGAAGCTGTTACCGATGAGCTACTAGAGATTTTGACCAAGCCCACACGAGAACAAGGATCGGCTCAAGCGTTTTGTGCAATTTTGAAGGGAATGATCAGTCCGCAGTTCAGCCCCAGCGTTCAATCTATTCTGACTCGTATCAAAGTTCCGTCTCTTTTGCTTTGGGGTAAGCACGATCGGATGATTCCCGCCGCGTCTGCTCAACAGTTTTTGAGCTATAACTCAGCCTTGCAGTTGATTGAACTCGATGACGCTGGACATTGCGCCCATGATGAATGTCCAGAGCGAGTAAACGCCGAACTGATTGAGTGGATTCAGACTCAGGTGTTGCAGCACGATCGCGGTCGAAGTGTTTGGGGCGATCGTCGGCAAAATTAAGCCAAATTCAAGAGACAATGCAGCGATGAATAGCCCTCAATGAGAGATAGTGAAACTAATACTCGCCAAAGTCTGCTATTCAACTCGGAGCAATTTTTATGGATATTCAAGCTGCGGTTGCTTTCACTGCCGGAAACCCTCTAAGTCTGGAAACAGTCACCCTTGAACCACCTCAAGCAGGTGAAGTTTTGATTGAAATCAAAGCCACAGGCGTTTGCCACACTGACGCTTATACTCTATCGGGAGCTGACCCTGAAGGACTATTTCCAGCGATTTTAGGACACGAAGGAGCAGGCGTTGTGGTCGAAGTTGGAGCAGACGTAACCAGCCTTCAACCAGGCGATCATGTGATTCCACTCTACACACCAGAATGTCGCAACTGTGAATATTGTCTCAGTCAAAAAACAAATCTGTGTCAGGCGATTCGCACGACTCAGGGGCGCGGCGTGATGCCTAACGGCACGAGTCGGTTCTCGATCAACGGCACAATGATTCACCATTACATGGGCACTTCGACATTCGCAAACTACACCGTTTTACCCGAAATTGCCGTCGCCAAAATTCGTGAAGATGCGCCTTTTGAAAAAGTTTGCTTGATTGGCTGCGGAGTCACGACTGGACTTGGAGCTGTGATCAACACCGCCAAAGTAGAGCTAGGAAGCAACGTCGTCGTCTTTGGTTTAGGCGGCATTGGCTTAAATGTGATCCAGGCGGCGAAGATGGTTGGATCAAATATGATTATAGGGGTGGATCTTAACCCTAAAAAACGGGTTCTCGCCGAAAAACTGGGCATGACTCATTTTGTCAACCCCAGCGAAATTGATGGTGATCTAGTGTCTTATCTAGTCGAACTAACCAAAGGTGGAGCCGACTACAGTTTTGAATGCATTGGCAATGTCAATGTAATGCGACAAGCGTTGGAGTGTTGTCACAAAGGCTGGGGCGTGAGTGTAGTAGTGGGCGTTGCAGGTGCAGGACAAGAAATCAGCACCCGACCGTTTCAGCTTGTGACAGGTCGTGTCTGGAAAGGAACCGCGTTTGGAGGTGCCAGAGGGCGAACAGACGTGCCTAAAATTGTCGATTGGTACATGGATGGCAAAATTAACATCGACGATTTGGTCACTAAAATTATGCCGATCGAGCAAATCAACGAAGCCTTTGATCTGATGCACAAAGGCGAAGTGATTCGGGCAGTTCTAACGTTTTAAGCACTCTGATTCTCTATGAAACTCCTCAACGAAAGTCTCTGCTTTGGCGGCAAAACTGGCTTTCATAGCCACTCATCCACCGTTTGCAATACGCAGATGAAGTTTGCAGTTTATCAACCACCTCAAGCAATATTACAACCCGTTCCGGTGCTTTATTTTCTCTCTGGTTTAACCTGCACTGAAGAGAATTTTATGGTCAAAGCAGGGGCACAGCAATTTGCCGCTAAATATGGCTTGATGTTGGTGTCTCCTGACACCAGTCCGCGCAATACCGGAACGCCTGACGAAGACAAAGACTGGGACTTGGGCACTGGCGCAGGATTTTATGTGGACGCGATCGCCCAACCTTGGCGCAATCACTACCAAATGTACAGCTATGTCGTAGACGAACTACCCGCACTAATTCACAAAAACTTTCCAGCTAACCGTGATAAACAGGGAATCTTTGGTCACTCAATGGGCGGACATGGGGCGTTAGTTTGTGCGCTGCGAAACCCCGATCGCTATCAGTCTGTCTCGGCGTTTGCTCCGATCGTGACTCCGATGCAGTGCGCTTGGGGTCAGAAAGCGTTTTCTAACTATCTCGGTTCTGATCAAACTCAATGGCGTGATTATGATGCGACTGAGTTGATTCGGAAAGTTAGGTTTCAGCGATCGATCCTGATTGATCAAGGAACGAGTGATCAATTTCTCACCACCCAACTCTTTCCAGAAACGTTTGAAAAAGTCTGTGCTGAAGTGGGACAAGCGCTAACCCTAAGAATGCAACCGGGTTATGATCACAGCTATTATTTCATCGCCACATTTATCGAAGATCACATTCGTCATCATGCTAGTATTTTGTGCGATCAATGATTAGCCCAACGGCAAAGCGATCAGATCAGCGACATCGGCACTAGCAATCGTAGACATGGAGAGCGATCGTCATGGTTCAAACGAAACCCCGATTTTTAAGTTTTGAAGAACATTTATCCTACGACGATGGGACAGAAGTTTTGTATGAATTGTTCAACGGGGAGTTAATTGCGGTGCCGCCAGAATCTGGATTTAACGTTCAGATTGCTACCCGGTTACTACTGTGTTTTGCTCACTTGGTTGGAGCCGATCGAGTGAGAGGACACGGGCTAGAGCTAGAAGTGCGCGGCGAACCCCGGAATCGTTACCCTGACTTCACTGTTATTCGAGAAGAACATATCCTACAACTGACAAAACGAAACACCATTCGTTTATCGATGGCTCCGCCAGATTTAGTCGTCGAAGTGGTTAGCCCCGGCGAGTTGCAGCGAGACCGCGATTACATTGCCAAACGTCGGCAGTATGAAGACCGAGATATTCCTGAGTATTGGCTGATTGATCCAGAACTGCAACTTGTGATTGTATTGCAGCTAAAGGCGGATACTTACACCGAAGTCGGAACATTTCGGGGGAACGATCGTATCCAGTCTCTTGTCTTTCCTGAGTTGCAATTCACGGCTCGATCGCTTTTTACAGGCAGATAAAAGGGGTTTAGGGAGCGATCGTCTGTGCGCTACAACTACAGCGGTTTTCAATTATATGTAGTACAGTAAGTAGTCCGTGTCAATAGAAGAAATGCAGGCGTATCCCACTAGCTTTCGAGAAAAAGTCGTGC
>JAYVFW010000143.1:0-5405 GCA_043772715.1 Phormidesmis sp.
TAAACATATATTCACTCCTCTGATTGCTTTCTCTATACTAAACTTCACGTAGCGATTCGCGGGGATCGCTAATAAAGTTTTTCAAAGCTACCAATAAACCTTTAACTCTGGGAGAGAGAATCATGGCACTGGTTCAAAGTCAGCCTTTTAAGAACCTCTATTTCTTAGTCGCCCTCAAAAGCTTTTTGATCTGGACTTTTACTCTCACCGTTTGCATGATTGTGGTTGGGTTTCCGGCACTCGTTTTAGTAGTTTCGGTCGGCGCTTTAGTGGCAGTTACATTACACGCCATTATGCCATTTAGTGCCGTTTTGTTGATTGCAGTTGGGCTAATTGGCATTCATGCGATCGGCATTATGCTAGCTGCTGCATTCATGACTGCTAATGGCATTCACCCTCAAGAAGTTGAGTGGTTGCGATGGCTCAACGGTCAGGCAGACCCCTTGCATACATCAGTTTATGCAGCTTGCCCCCTTACCTGTGAAATCAATCCTTAGAGTCAAAATTAGCAGACTAAAAACGCAAAACGTCTGCTTTTTATAAGAGAACTTTGAAAGTTTCGCGAGTCATCGGTGAAACAGTCCTACCTAACCAGCTTCGGCTGGTTTTTTTGTGAGTTAATTTAATTTGTTGATTGAATTTGGTATTCACTCAACTTTCAAAAAGCTCTAAATAGCAACTACGATAAGGAAGATATTTCCCTAACAGCACAACAAGTAAACAATTCAGAAGGTTGAGACAAGTTTCAGAAAGCCTGAATAGTAAGGCTTAATCAGAAGCTGGCTTCCCTATTCTATGACTCAAAAATTTTATGCTGAAGTTTCCTATTTCCATTTGCATTATTGTCGGCACTCGCCCTGAAGCGATTAAAATGGCTCCGGTAATTCAAGCGTTTCAACGATCGTCACTGTTTGACACTCAAATTGTTTTAACAGGTCAGCATCGCGAAATGGTGGATCAGGTGATGCACTTATTTGACCTCACACCCAATCACGATCTAGCAATCATGCAGCCCAAGCAAACCCTAACCGATATCACCTGTTGGGCGATGCGAGGGCTAGAAGAATTATTTCAAAAAATTCAGCCTCAGATGGTGCTGGTGCAAGGCGATACGACCACTGCCTTGGCAGCCGCGATCGCTGCTTTTTATCAAAAGATTCCCGTCGGGCACGTCGAAGCAGGTTTGCGAACCGCAGATCTCTTTAATCCCTATCCTGAAGAAGCCAATCGGCGGCTGATTTCGCAGGTGACTCAGCTTCACTTTGCGCCTACCTCGGTTTCGGTGGAGCATTTGCAGCGATCGGGCGTTTTGGGTGAAATCCATCAAACAGGCAACACAGTAATTGATGCCTTGCTCAAAGTGGCAGAACGTCAGCCCACCTGCGAGATTCCAGGACTTGACTGGAGCCAACATCGCACAATTTTAGCGACCGTGCATCGCCGAGAAAACTGGGGCGAACCGCTCAAAGACATCGCTCAAGGCTTTCTAGAAGTGCTGACCAAATTTGAAGACACCGCGCTGCTGCTGCCATTACACCGGAATCCTACCGTTCGTGACCCGCTAACTGCGATTTTAGGCAGCCATCCGCGAGTTTTTCTCACAGAGCCGCTTGACTATACAGAGTTGGTAGGCGCGATGCAGCGCTGTTATTTGCTGCTGACTGACTCAGGGGGCATTCAAGAAGAAGCGCCCAGCTTGGGCAAACCTGTGCTAGTGCTGCGAGAAACCACCGAGCGCCCCGAAGCCGTCACAGCAGGAACTGCCAAACTCGTGGGCACTGACCCCGCCAACATTCTCAAAGAAGCCTCCAATCTGTTGAGCAACCCAGCCGCATATCAAGCGATGGCAAACGCGATCAGCCCATTTGGTGATGGATATGCGGCCGATCGCATCGTGCAGCTTGTCGAAAATTATCTGCAAAAGTGATTTTAGGATCGTGAATTAAATCATATCTGTTAGTTGCAATGTCAATGGGCACGGCAGTGCCATGCCCGTACACAAATTCTGGTTTTAATTTAATTCATGATTTTAAAGGTCTGGTAAGTGTGGCGGATCGATCTTGGCTTCATCGAGCAGTTTCTTTTTCGAGTCTCTAAGTTGCTGCCAAAGCTGTTTGATTTCTTTGTATGCCTCTCCGGGCGGAATTTTGCCTCCCGTTTCTAGCCCACAAAGCAGCGACACACGTTGAGCGAATTCTTGCAGGTTAGCATTAAAAGCTAGATGCTCTGGTGTAAACTCACCCCGATAACGCCCGATCGGGTAAAGGAACCCTTCTTTAGTTTTGTCTGTGTTGTCTGCCACAAGCTTTCCTGAGTAAACGAGGTGATCAGAAACCCAACAAGCCGAATTGCTAGAACGACTCCCTTATCATTCGTATCTTATATTTACTGGTTTGAAAAGGGAGCGTAGAGAGATTAGCAGGTTATTTTAGCTACAATTCTGGTCACACTGGTGATCGTGTCCATTAACCTGACTCAGTTATGCGATCGGATCAAGCTGAGAAGCGATTTTTGCCAAAGATTTCGGTGATTGTGCCCATCTACAACGGCGAGGCAGACCTACCGGGATTATTGGATTGTTTGAGGACGCAAACCTATCCAAGTCATCTCGTGAGTTATTGCCTGGTGGATAATGGCAGCCACGATCGCACCTCCGAGATCCTCAATGCTAATCAATTCGCTCAAGATTGCGTGATTTTAAGCGAGGCTCAGATTCAAAGTTCTTATGCGGCTCGAAATCTGGGCATTCGATTGGCAACTGGAGAAATCTTAGTGTTTACCGATGCCGATTGTCGCCCAGAGCCAAACTGGTTAGAAAATTTGATTCAGCCGTTTGAAGATTTGGCGGTGGGGTTGGTTGCGGGAGAGATCAAGGCGCTTTTAGGCAACACGATTTTAGAGCAACACGCCGATCGTCAAGAAACCCTTTCGCAAAAGCATACGTTAGCGCATTCGTTTTGCGCTTATGGTCAGACTGCAAATCTGGCAGTTCGCGATCAGGTGTTTGAGCAAGTGGGGTTGTTTCGCCCCTATTTGACGACGGGCGGCGACGCAGATTTCTGCTGGCGAGTTTTACGCCAAACGCCTTGGCAAATCCGATTTGCAGAAACGGCGATCGTGCGGCATCGTCACCGCTCGACGCTGGCAGCGCTCCGCAGTCAATGGCGCAGATATGGGCGATCGAACCGCTATCTTCACGAGTTGCATGGAGTAGATTTGATGCGCGACTTTAGTGTGCAGGACTATGGCTATCGACTGACGCGCTGGTTGTTTAAAGAATTGCCGATCGCCACGATTCATGGGCTACAACAGAAGGCAACCTTGGCAGATTTATTCAGCACTCCGATCGGACTGATTTGCTCCCATGCCCGCACAACCGGACAGCGAAACGCCCATCTACCCGATCGAGCTAGGGAGATTGAGTGGCTTCATGAGCCAAAAAATTCCAAGAACCCGGTTCATTCTTAACTCAAATTCTGAATATGCAAGTCACGCTGCTGATTCTTGGAGCGATCGTTCTCGCTGGTTTAATCATTTATTGGATTTCTCAACCCTCAAAGCGCGATCGGCGATCATCTCCGCGTAGAGCAAGCCGACCGCCTAAGCGAGTTGTGTCACTACTCAACGGCGACACTGCAACCGCACAGCGATTATTTGAAACGGCACGTCTCAGAAATCCGCGTGAGTCTGATCAATGGTGTTGGGAGAAAGTGCTGTGGGATCTAGAGCGCGATCGTCGCTGGTAAGATCAAGATTCTATTGCAATAAAGTTTAAGTTCTTGAGCTACTATCGTCAAAAAAATAACGCTTTCGCCGTCTCCTATCTCGATGACCTGCGCGGAGAAATCCTGGCTTGCCCTTATTTTGCAGTCAACAATCTCAATCGTGATTTTGTGGGCACCAAAGGATTTTCAGTCGTGTTTCAGCGATCGCGACTCGAAACCGTTGCCCAAAAATTTCCCTTCTTTGAGCCTTACTTAAATCTCGCCCTTGAGTCTACGTGCAATGCATTTTATCTAAATCCCTTACTGCTGCAAGAAGGTTCTCGCGTCGATCCGCATATCGACCGCTCATTGCGAGCGTATTGCAAAACGATCAATCCACCCGATAGTGTCAGCGTCCTCTATGTACAAGTGCCATCTGGACTGCAAGGTGGAGAATTAATTTTGCGCGATCATAAGCGTCAAGTTGGGCAAGTCAAACCGCAAGCGAATTTGTTAATTCATTTTCAAGGTGACTTGACCCACTCGGTAAATGCGGTGAAGGTTCCAGGAACGCGACTGAGCTTAGTTTGTGAACAATACAATTTAGATGAATCGGAACTGCGAGAGATTCCAGAGTTTACGATCGAGTCGAGAGTGAAGGCGAAAAGAGTGCGATCGTGAAGGGGGATAGAGCGATCGCATCTAAAACTCAACCTCGGCTTTTGGGTCTGACGCACTAACGCATCAGGTGCTTGCCCCACTGACAGTTCCTGGTGCAACTGCCACAATTCCTTCAGAGATGTATCGTTTAAAGTCCGCTACATTCAATGTAAGAATGTGTGAGATGGTGTTGACTTTCATGAATGCAACTAGCCGAGCATCGTGAACCTGAACTCCTGAAACATCAAACGTAACCACTAATCTGCGCCATTCCTCGTAAACCTTAGGACTATCAGGCAGCACTGGAAAAAGCCGTTCAATTGATTGCAACAGTCGATCGGCATTAGAAGGAGTGAATCCAAATCCATTCTTCTCGACGGGACGGGTTGCAACATTCCAAAACTCAACGCAATTTTGAGAGGTGATTTGTAGTTTGTGTCCGTCTTGACGCAACTTTCGGATAGCAGTTCTAATCAAAGGATAGAGAGAATGAGAGCGATCTGCAAACCTTAATAGTATGTTTGTATCTACTAAGTAAAGCACAATCAGGGATGCTCCTCATAGATTCCTGCTCGACCAACAGTGTAATCTGATAGAACAGGTGCGGTAGCTCCGATGTACGTTTTGAATTCGTCAGCTAGATGATCAGCGATCGCCTCAAACTCTTCATCTTCTCGAAGATTATCATTTTTCAACTGTTGCAAAGTTGAACGCTCTTTGTTCCAAGTCAAAAATTCAACAAAATCTAGAACTTCTAGAATCTTGATTTCGGGTAGAGAATGGAGCTTTTGCACAATTTCTTTAATCAACGTTTCCATATTTCCTCCTATTTGAGATACGAATTTGCCCACTTGTAACGATTTGGATCTTTGTTGAGAGGTAATTTGACTCATTCAATCAATGCCATTAAGGTTCCGGGAACGCGATTGAGCTTAGTCTAGCAATATACAGCGGTTTTCAATTATATGTAGTACAGTAAGTAGTCCGTGTCAATAGAAGAAATGCAGGCGTATCCCACTAGCTTTCGAGAAAAAGTCGTGC
>JAYVFW010000144.1:0-5397 GCA_043772715.1 Phormidesmis sp.
GGCTGATTATTTGGTTTCCATCGGAGCAAGGTTGCGACAAGAGCGAACGAGTTTTCAGTGCTTTTGGATTTTCTTCTCGGACAATGAAACCACCCTGCTTTTCAAGGGGGGCTAGGGGGGATCGCTGAGTGTTTCGCATTACCACAAATACCTTTTCAAACATCCTCTAAAGCAGGTTTTGGGAAAAACTAAACTTTCGCGAGGCTGTAACAAACAGCAACAGCCCCAAATTTGAGAAATTAAATCATAAAGGTGCCAAGCCTGGTTCCCCATTGTTCACAGGATTAAATTTAGAATCTTGTAACTATTTTTAACGAAAAGCCGTATTGTTGAATAAACATTAAAGCTGGTTAAGACTCTTGACACCTTGACGACCTGTTTTAAACCCTGCGATCGCGCTCAATTTTGTCAGAACCTCACCTCGCCGTCTTTTCTATTTAGCCTTGACAGCCTCACCTTTTAACGTGCAACGTCCTAAGCTATTTGTTTGCGTTTTTCTCAATTCAAGGGAGCTGGCTCGATCGGTTCAGCAAGCTCTGAGCCGTGACGCGCTGGGCACACCTCAAGAAGAACGCTATACCGTTGTCATGCCAGAATCTGATCAGGCGTTCTTTTCACTGGTTGAGCAACAGAGACAGCAACTCGATTGTTTAATTTTGCAAGACGGTTCTCAGTTGCCATCTCTGATTACTTGGCTGCATAAACAGGCAACGCTGCTGCCGATCGTGATTCTAGACGCAGCGCCACCGAAGGCTGAAGTCGCAAATCTAGAAGCGCCATCATTTCTCTACCATTCGGCTGAAGTTCGGTTAGCGCTCAACCAGGTAGAGGAAATGGCTGAGTTTGTCGATCGGGCGATCGACCAGTTTCTTAATCTTTCTCCTTCCTGTCGTCTGCCTAATGCCGCTTCTGAACCGGATCTCAGCACTCAAAATTTTTTGATG
Organism: Phormidesmis sp.; assembly: GCA_043772715.1. Lineage (GTDB taxonomy): Bacteria > Cyanobacteriota > Cyanobacteriia > Leptolyngbyales > Leptolyngbyaceae > Phormidesmis_A. The sequence goes on from JAYVFW010000144.1 coordinate 945, forward strand.
CTGCACCAACGACGATTGACCGAGAAGCTAAAAGAGCGATTGGGCTATCTAGGAGTTTATTACAAGCGCAATCCTAAAACGTTTTTGCGATATTTGCCCCCGGCGGAACGAGAACAGCTTTTAGCTCAATTGCGCGACAATTATCGAATCATTGTCCTCAATTATTTTGTAGACGACAGTGAATTAAATCAAAAAATCGATGACTTTGTGAACACCATTTTCTTTGCCGATATCCCCGTCGCTCAGATTGTTGAGACTCATATGGAGTTAATGGATGAATTTGCTAAACAGCTAAAATTGGAGGGGCGCAGTGAAGAGATTTTGCTCGATTATCGATTGACTCTGATTGATACGATCGCGCACCTGTGCGAAATGTATCGTCGATCTGTTCCTAGAGAGTCTTAACTGCGAGTTGCTATCGGTCATTGCTCACGGCTAAATCATGAGTCCTTTAAAAAAAACTTACGTTCTTAAGCTCTATGTTGCTGGAAACACGCCCAACTCGATTCGGGCGCTCAAAACGTTGAACAATATTTTAGAAAAAGAGTTTCAAGGAGTTTACGCGCTGAAAGTGATTGATGTGCTCAAAAACCCGCAGTTAGCCGAGGAAGATAAAATTTTGGCAACACCCACCCTCGCTAAAATTTTGCCGCCACCCGTTCGCAAAATTATTGGCGACCTCTCCGATCGCGAAAAAGTCTTGATCGGGCTTGATCTGCTTTATGAAGAACTGCGCGAAGAGGAAATTGATGGTTAGAAAATTAGCGATCGCAGTGCTTAAAAAGCTTGGCGTTGCTGAATGCAAGTATGAATCTGTCTATCGAGGCTGAATCTTTTCGCCCCCTAAATCCCCCAAACTTGGGGGACTTTAAGATTCCGGTTCCCCTCAAACTTGGGGGGCTAGGGGGGCAATTCATATTACCGTTCAGCAGCGCTTAAAAAGCTTTTCACAAATTGCTATCCAGTGGGCAAATTTAGCAGAGTAGACTCCAGTTTTAGACCGTTGTTGCTCCGGCTTAAAGAACAATTTTTATGACTCAAACGAATCAAAGCGAATCACGCAATCAAGTAGAAATGTCAGGCGTTCAAAAAATTCGTACTCTAATCGAAGGCTTTGATGACATCAGTCATGGCGGGTTGCCCGTCGGACGCACCACGCTGATTAGCGGCACCTCTGGGACGGGGAAAACTCTGTTTGCGACTCAGTTTCTCTATCACGGGATCACTCAGTTTGACGAGCCAGGAATCTTTGTCACCTTTGAAGAATCTCCAGCAGACATCATCAAGAACGCTCTGAGCTTCGGGTGGGATCTTCAGAAATTTGTCGACGAGGGGAAACTATTTATTCTCGACGCATCTCCTGACCCCGAAGGGCAAGAGGTCGTCGGCAACTTTGATCTTTCTGCCCTGATCGAGCGAATTCAATACGCGATTCGGAAATATAAGGCGCGGCGAGTGTCGATCGACTCCGTAACGGCGGTGTTTCAACAATACGAAGCGGCAGGGGTGGTGCGTCGAGAGATTTTTCGGCTGGTGGCGCGGCTCAAACAAGTTGGCGTAACCACCATCATGACCACCGAACGCATTGATGAATACGGTTCAGTCGCCCGATTTGGGGTAGAAGAGTTTGTCTCCGACAACGTGGTGATTGTGCGAAACGTTTTAGAAGGTGAGCGGCGCAGAAGAACCGTCGAAGTGCTTAAGCTGCGCGGCACAACTCACATGAAGGGCGAATATCCGTTCACAATCACCAATCAGGGAGTCAATATTTTCCCATTAGGTGCCATGCGTTTGACCCAGCGATCGTCCAACATTCGAGTTTCGTCTGGCGTGACAACGCTGGATACCATGTGCGGCGGCGGCTTCTTTAAAGACTCGATTATTTTGACAACCGGGGCAACCGGAACTGGAAAAACTCTGCTGGTCAGCAAATTTTTGCAAGAGGCTTGTCAGCGAGGCGATCGCGCCATCTTATTTGCCTACGAAGAGTCTCGCGCTCAACTCTCTCGAAACGCCTATTCGTGGGGCATCGACTTTGAGTATTTAGAGCAAAAAGGGTTACTCAAAATTATCTGCGCCTATCCTGAGTCGGCAGGGTTAGAAGACCATTTGCAGATCATCAAGTCAGAAATCGCCGAATTTAAACCCTCGCGGATTGCGATCGATTCTCTCTCTGCCCTCGCCCGTGGAGTCAGCAATAACGCCTTTCGTCAGTTTGTGATTGGGGTGACGGGCTTTGCCAAACAAGAAGAAATCACCGGATTCTTCACCAACACCACCGATCAGTTTATGGGATCGCATTCGATCACTGATTCCCACATCTCGACGATCACTGACACGATTATCATGCTGCAATATGTTGAGATTCGCGGAGAGATGTCTCGTGCGCTCAACGTCTTTAAGATGCGCGGTTCGTGGCACGACAAAGGCATTCGTGAATATACGATCAGTGCCCAGGGCCCAGAAATCAAAGAGTCGTTCCGCAACTTTGAGCGAATTATTAGCGGTTCACCGACGCGCATTGCCGTTGATGAAAAGACAGATCTATCTCGCATCATCAAAAGCGTCAAGGACGAAAAAGAATAGCTCATGACTCAACCGCTAATCGGAATTATTATGGGCAGCGACTCAGATCTGCCGACGATGCAGGGCGCGATCGTCATCTGCAAAGAATTTGACGTGCCTTGTGAAGTGGCGATCGTCTCAGCCCACCGCACGCCCGATCGCATGGTCGAATATGCCAAGCAAGCCCATCTACGCGGCATTAAAGTAATTATTGCGGGCGCAGGCGGTGCAGCACACTTACCCGGAATGGTAGCTGCACTAACGCCTCTGCCTGTAATCGGCGTACCTGTAGCGAGTCGGCACCTGCAAGGCGTAGACTCTTTGTACTCGATCGTGCAAATGCCTGCCGGAATTCCGGTGGCAACGGTGGCGATCGGAAATGCTACCAATGCGGGTTTGCTGGCGGTACAGATTCTCGCGAGTCACAATCCCGATTTGCTGACACGAGTGCAGCGCTATCGTCAAAGTCTCGCTGATCTCGTGATGGAGAAACAAGCCAAACTAGATGCGATGGGTTATGAGAAATATTTGGAATCTTAACGAGGAATTCGCGTTTCTCAAATACAAAGCTTTCTGCTGCGTCTGCTGGGTTCGATCGTGATGATGTTGTAGTCTATAGTGCGACAGAGCACTCGAAATTATTTGTATGTCTTATCAAAATAAAGACTTCTGGCGTTGCTGAACGATAGCATGAATTCGCCCCCCAACCCCCCATTCTGGGGGACTCTCGGACTTTCAAAGTCCCTCACTTGTAGGGGATTTAGGGGGCGTTCCAGAAATGTTGCTACCCACCGATTCATACTTGGATTCAGCAACGCCAGACTTCTCTCTGATTAATCTGTCAAATATGCAGGGCGATCGCATCTAAAACTCAACTCCGACTTTCGGGTTTGACAAGCTAACGGCTAAAGTAAGCGACGGCAAATAGACTCGAACGAAGCGCGAAGACTCTGTACCGTCCGCTCCACTGTGTTGTTAGGCTTCTTTTGCCGACGATTGAAAATCCAGAATTTTGGAATATAGGCTATCAACTGATTCTTGTGCAAAGAGTTCGTCCTTCAGCTTAAGATAGTCGCTACCTCTCAGATTGCAAGCTGCCCAAAATCGAGCGACATCGGATGGCTCCATATGAGCTAGAAGAATTTGTAACCCTTCCTGTAAAATCTGTTGCTCACTCTTCACTTGAATCATTGTTGGTGGTCTCCAAAACAAGATCGACAGGATTCATTACTTTCATTGCCAGATTTGAAGACCGATTGATCAGCCGCTTGTCGCAAGTAATGAAGTAGTCGCTACTGGCTGCCTCAGCACAAGCAACGTGCAACGCATCGATCGCCTTCAATCCATTATGCTCTAGTTGCTGACCTCGCTGCCTGATAGCTTCATCCACTTCCCACCTTGATCCCGCCATTTGCAGGTATTGACTCATTGCTTCCCGTTTGACCGGATCAGGATTGCGACTATTTTCGTACTCCAGCACTGAAGAACTTATCAATTCAACAGCTTGCACCCCGATCTTTTGAAAAATGATGACAATGGCTTGCGTCTCCAAGAAGATTTTAGGCTGCGTTTGGTCATCAAAGGGGCGATTATATGTACTGGTGTCTAGATAGACTCTTGTCATAAATAAATCTAGGGAAACGGTGATGTTGTATCTTCTTCAGAACAAAGAAAGAAGGCAGGGTCGCATCAATAGACCCCACCTTTGTCTAACAAATTAACTTTAGGCATTTGGCACCCGAAGCCAAAACTGGTAATTAAGTTAGCTCTTTTTGAACAGCAACCTTATCACAATACTTCGGACAATTTTTGGTGGAGGTGGTAGACAGAAAAGCTATCGAACCGATAGGGTGCTGATTAGAACAAACAAGCACAAGTTCGATAGCCG
>JAYVFW010000145.1:0-5397 GCA_043772715.1 Phormidesmis sp.
GGATGTGTTTGCAGATCATCAAAGGCAAGAGAACGAGGTCAAGCACAGCCAACTGGACTGGACGATCGTTCGTCCCGGAGCCTTCGTCGATGGGAATCGCACAGGTGAGTATCGGCATGGTTTTCTAGGCACCGACAAGACCTCAAAACTCAAAATCACGCGCGCGGATGTCGCTGACTTTCTATTGAAGCAATTGGTGGATGATTCGTATCTTTACAAAACACCAGGCGCGTCTTATTAAACGCCTTTCTTTTGACTTGTTCTAGTCCTTTAAACTGACATTAATCCGCAGGAGGCTATGGCAACGGTTCATAATTTGCGTTTCCCCTTAATGCTTTTCACTGCGATCGGCTGTGGACTAATAGCGGGGGTCTTCTTCGCTTTCTCGACTTTCGTGATCAGTGCCCTAGACCGACTTCAGCCTTCACAAGGCATTGCCGCCATGCAGTCGATTAATATCACGGCGATTAATCCGTTGTTTATGATCGCGCTGTTTGGAACGGCTTTAGCTTGCCTCTTTTTAGCTGTCTCTGTCCTGTTCAAATGGCACCAATCGGGGTGACGATCGCTTTTAATGTACCGCTAAATGATGCATTGGCGATCGTCAAGCCAGACAGTCCTGAAGGCAACAATTTGTGGGCAAAATACCTAACTAGCTGGACATTCTGGAACCACATTCGGACAATAACCGCTCTTTCAGCAGCGACATTGTTGACGATCGCACTGAACCAACAGAAACACTCATAGAGTAATAAAAAGAAAAGGTTCCCTGCATGAATAAAATTCTTGATGTAACTCTCTCAGATCTCGCTCCGTTTGAGTCCGAGAAGTTGCACCTTAATAACTCCACGATCCTAAAAGATTTTGAATGGAATAGAAAAGACTGAGCCTTATCCGTTTTGGTCAGGAAATCTCCAACGAAAACGGATAAGACTCAGCCCGGTGGTAAGAGGATGGCTGACCAAAGCCGAAGGACTAAGTTCTCGTTGATAGCGTAGCTTTATTGACATCAAATAGCAAGTTTTAATAAAACTTCTGCTTAGTTGTAAATTCTGGCTCAATTGCTTCACGGCAATCATTCCTCGATCGCGCTTGCTTTTAAAGAAGAGACTGAAACTAAAAGCTTATACACAACAAAGCTTTCATAACTTGTGCGCTTTAGTCTAATTGAGGATAGTGTATCGATCTCTGCACGCTTAATCGTGCATCAATGCTTAGTTTTACATTATTTAACATAATGCTATTGCGATATTCTCTCAATAGTTTGCTAAGATAACCCTCGTTAGCTATTGAGACTAATACTCAATAAGTAAGGACAACGCTATGACAATCACAGTTGCCTGATCGACAAAATATTTCCGTGGTGGTCTGGAAACTTACGGCTAACCAGATGCAAACAAAATGACCACAATCGTTTTGCTCAGTCAGACGCGAACTAGGCTGCACAAAGTTTGCTGTTCATGCCTAGGGCTTGATTCGGATTGATCTCAGGCATTTCCTAACATTCAATTCAACCTCGGAGGGCTTTATGGTGCAAGCAGCCGATATGCGGCGATCGTTTCATCTCCAACTGTTGCCGATTTAGATCCAGCCTCACCAAATCCTCAATGTCGAGATTGTTCAACATGGGTATGGCGATCAAACACTTTGTCAGCAAAATCTCATGAGTTTGGGTGCAGATGTGCAACTACCAGCAATTCGAGATGCTCAAGATGTGACGATCGCTGTTTTAGATGGCTGCGGAAATCTGACTGTCAATGATGAAACTGTGGCATTAGAACCGGGAATGTTTGTCTTCATTCCAGCAGATACCTTTCACACATTACAGACACAATCAAGACTAGTTTTTTTGCTGAATTGATGTAGACCTGATTCAAACATCAGCGAATCACCTTGGATTATTAATCTATAAAATTCGGCGATCGCTCAATGCACTTGTTAAGGAGGTGATTTGTCATGTAAAACGTATCGAAAAAGACCCAATGTGACTACTTGCTGTAATTAAGAAAGAACAAATCATGCAAACTTACGACAATCCGAACGTGAAATATGATTGGTGGGCAGGAAATGCTCGTTTCGCCAATCTGTCGGGCTTGTTCATCGCGGCTCATGTCGCTCAAGCCGCTTTGATCACCTTTTGGGCAGGGTCATTCACCTTGTTTGAACTGTCTCGTTACGTGCCCGATGTGCCAATGGGTGAACAAGGGTTAATCTTGTTGCCTCATTTAGCAACGCTAGGTTTAGGAGTTGGAAAAGGCGGCGCGATCGTCGATACTTATCCCTTTTTTGTGGTCGGAGTTGTTCATCTCATTTCATCTGCGGTTTTTGGTGCAGGAGCCTTGTTTCACAGCTTTAGAGCGCCAGAAAATATTCAGGATGCGAAAGGTCAGGCGCGGAGATTTGACTTTGATTGGAACGATCATAAGCAGCTAGGTCTGATTTTGGGTCATCATCTTTTGTTCTTAGGTGCAGGCGCTTTACTGCTCGCTGCCAAAGCGATGTTTTTGGGTGGGCTTTATGACTCTACGATTCAAGATGTACGGACGGTGATCAATCCGACGCTCGATCCGCTCGTGATTTATGGTTATCAAACCCACTTTGCAAGTGTCAACAACCTGGAAGATTTGGTCGGCGGTCACATCTATGTGGGCGTAATGCTGATTGCAGGTGGAGTCTGGCACATCCTTGTACCACCACTGAAGTGGGCACGGAAGGTATTGATCTTCTCTGGTGAAGCCATTTTGTCCTACTCGCTAGGCGGTATTGCTTTAGCGGGGTTTGTAGCAGCTTATTTCTGCGCGGTTAACACACTCGCCTATCCCGTTGAGTTTTACGGTCCTGTGCTAGATGTGAGACTGGGAGTTGCGCCCTATTTTGCTGACACTGTGCAGTTGCCGATGGGTGCCCATGCGCCTCGTGCTTGGTTAGCAAATTCTCACTTCTTCTTAGCGTTCTTCTTCCTTCAAGGACATCTCTGGCACGCACTGCGAGCAATGGGATTTGACTTTAAGCGAGTGGACAAAGCAATCAACTTTGTTGAGTCCTAAAAGTCGCTAAATGATGGATAGTAGTAGATTGCTGTACTACTCATTGGATAGCTTCTGAATGTCTCTACTCACCCTTTACAACCGAAGTTTTGTTATGTCTGTTGATATGACCCCGCTGATAACCTGAATGATGCGATCGTCTATGTTTTGCTCAACAAAGTTAAAGAAAATGGCGAAGAGCGAAAAGATGTCCAGTTCCACGCTGAAGACTTCGACGGTCAGCAAATCAGCCGAGAGGAATTAGTTGGGCAGATCAACCATCTGATTCAGTCAGGTTATTTGCTGGCAGAGATTGAGCCAACTCAAAGCAGCGAGTCATCCTCTCTGATTGTTTGCAAAAATGCAGAAATTACCACAGACGGTCGAGCCATTCTAAAAGCTAAATACTACAAGGTTGACCATTCCTAAGGGTTGTAGATAGCGCAAAGTTCGCTTTTGAAGGATGTTTGAGAAGATTAATCATTGACTTCTCAAACATCCTTTCGCTAACGCTCAAATTGTTCATTTAATTGGGTCTGTCTACTTATGTCCTGACTTATTGAAGTTTTTTCTAACAATCATCATGTTTCAATTAACCTCAGAGTACATGGTTCAACTTCTAACAGTCTTTTGGTGCTGTTTCTGTATTTCTGCCTTACTTGCTCTGTTTCTGTGCAGCGTTTTTCTTGCTGCCAAAGATGGGTTTGAGCGCTTGAGGCGGCTCCATCAAGTCCCTTGTTCACAGTGCGCCTTCTTCACCGGAGACTACAATCTCAAATGCACAGTTCGCCCCTGTGCAGCCCTGACCGAAGATGCGATCGATTGTCTAGACTTTGAGCCGCGCCGACATCCAGCCGTTCAACCTGCTTGTAAGCCCACCCTCACCCATAAGAAAAATGTCACCTAGCCTTCTCTCTCGCTCTGAAATGAGTTCTGAAGCAAATTCTAATCGAGTTCTGCATAGCGTTGAGCGCGGTCGTCAGCGTTCATTTCGCCATCGAGAATTTCTGCCTGTGCACGCGCATCAACTCTGGGCGATCGACGCTGGATATATCCGCGCTTTAACGTGGGATACGACTGGAGCAATTACTACGTTGGGGATCTGGGGCCCTAGGGATGTTGTTGGGCACCGTTTATCTAAACTTGAGCCTTATAAAATTGAGTGTTTAACGTCTGTACAAGTCAGGGAACTGCCATTCTCTAGTTGTTTTTTGCAAGAGGCGATGGTTGCCTATGTTCAACAAACAGAGATTTTGTTAAGCTTTGCCTACATCAAACATACTTCAACACGATTGTTGAAATTGTTGCATTGGTTAGCTCAGAGATTTGGAAAGATTACAGAGCAAGGATGTGTGATTGATTTATGGCTGACGCATCAATTGCTCTCTGAAATGATTGGTTCAACCAGAGTTACGGTCACACGAACTCTAAAAGAATTAGAGCAGGAGGGAAAATTGAAGCAGCTTCGCCGACACCATATTTTTTTGCCAGGTTTCAGTCAACCTCCCGTTTGAATAGTTAAGACTCTCTACCGTATACACACAAGTCGTTTATCGCTCCGTTTCGGTCGGCTTCAGCCCCCTAAATCCCCCAAAATTGGGGGACTTTGAATCTTGGGAGTCTCTCTTCTCAAAGTCCTTTAGAGTGGGGGATTTAGGAGGCGACCCCCAAGGAATCCGAACTTAAAGCAATCTGTGTGTATGCAGTGGCTTCTTGGGGAGAGGGCTAGGGTGAGGGCAAAAGGATTCATGCAGGAGGTCTAATCATTTGAAGTAGCTTAGATTTTGCACCTGTGGCATCTGGAAGATGAGAACTCGGTGTTCATTGCACTGCTGGCACTGATTAATCTAGCGTTAGCTAAAAGCATTATCTGCAAACAGACGATCGCAATCAACTAACACTCAATCAAAGCCTACAACCGATCGAATTGTGCTTGAGGTAAATCGAATTGTGCTTGAGGTAATTTGAATTGTGTTTAGGGTAAATCAGATTGTGCTTGTAAATGATCGATTGATAGCTACGATCGTTCGTTCTGCATTAACTATTCGTTTTCTTGGCAAATACTTGCTGAAGTTGAGTGCAGGCTTTCTCGATCGCGTCCACACTCCCCGGATTCACCAGACCATAATAATCGAACACATAAACTTGATTGTTCTGCGTTGCTTTGAGTTTGCCCCAGAATGGTACTGATCAATAGTCCGGACAGTTTTTGACAAGAAAGTTATCCATCCCTTAGGGTGCAAGTAGCACACCAGCACTGGATGGATAGCTACATGAAAGAGATTGTACGGACCCTGCTGCCAAAAGTGGGGGATTTCGCAAACCGCAATTGAAGTTTTTAGTCACCTTATTCTCGACGATGCTGATTGTC
>JAYVFW010000146.1:0-17090 GCA_043772715.1 Phormidesmis sp.
GCACCTTGATTTGAGCAAACTCATCAGGCATCACCTCGGCCGCCTTTTTGCTGACGCAGGTAAAGATCGTTCCTAACGCTGCATCGTAGTCTGCCATCAGAAAGTCATCTAGAAACGCGCGACTAATTGCGCCTGAAAGGGGACGGTGCAGAAACCGCTGCATAAACAGCCGATCCATAAACGGCAGCTTATAGAGCCAGCGAGGACGATATTTGACCACATAGCCCCCAAATTTGTAGAACGCATTGAAGGCTTTTTCGTCATATTCAAAAATGCCGCTACAGGTGAGGATTGCTCTCTCGACGCGATCGCTGTGCAAGTTCAAAAAAAATGTTCCCACCGAAGCGCCCATTGAATGAGCATTGAGATAAATTTGCCCTAGCCCCAATGTGTCTAATAAACTCGCCAAGTCTTCTGCATAGCTTTCGAGTTCATAGCTAAGTTCTTCTTTTGTGTCTGGAGGTTGAGCGAGAATCGGTGTTTCGTGGGCATTCGTCCGTGAGCGACCGAACCCGCGCATGTCGTAGAGTAAGCAATCAAAAGTGTCAGAAAGCGCTCTAGCCGTGCTTTCCCAATAACGTGAAGACCCACCCCACCCGTGAATAAAAACCATAACGGGCTTTCCAGTAGGCTGATGCCCAGACGTTACCCATTCGTAATAGTGCTTAAATCGATTAACCGTTGCGTATGGCATTTTGAAGCTTTGAGTTTTAAGGATTGAGTTTTAAGTTCAGGATCTGTTGACTCAAAACTTGAAACTCAAGACTCAATTTTAAGCCGATTCAGGTTTCGGAAGCGATGAAGGATGCACTAAAAGCTCAGCAGTAGAGCGTTTTTCGACCATCTCACGCGTGATCGAGCATCGAGTCACATCCTTTCGAGAAGGTAGCTCATACATCACATCTAGCATCAGTTCCTCGACGATACTGCGAAGCGCTCTGGCTCCCGTTTTGCGGCGGTAGGCTTCTTGAGCGATCGCCCTTACAGCGTCTTGTTTAAAGTCAAGCTGCACATTGTCCATCTTCAGCAGCTTTTGAAATTGCTTCACTAGAGCATTCCGAGGCTCAGTCAGAATCTCAGCCAATGCATCTTCATCCAGCGGGTCAACGACTGCCATCACCGGAATTCGCCCAATGAATTCTGGAATCATGCCAAACTTCACAAGGTCATCGGGTTCAAGATGCTTGAGAATGTCCGCAGTGCGCTTGTCTTTAGAGGGCTGGTTATCGCCGCCTTGAACAAAGCCCATCGATCGCTTGCCGATCCGTTGCTCGATAGACTTGTCTAGCCCCACAAAGGCTCCGCCGCAGATGAACAGAATGTTGCCAGTATCGATTTGAATGCAGTCTTGATAAGGATGCTTACGTCCGCCTTGAGGGGGGACATTGGCAACTGTACCCTCTAGCATCTTTAGGAGGGCTTGTTGAACTCCCTCACCAGAGACATCACGAGTGATGGAAGGATTTTCGCTTTTGCGAGCAATTTTGTCGATCTCATCGATATAGATGATGCCACGTTGCGCCTCTTCAACATCCAGATCGGCGACTTGCAGCAGCCGTAGCAAAATGTTTTCTACGTCCTCGCCGACGTAACCTGCTTCAGTCAACGTTGTCGCATCAGCAACAGCAAAGGGTACATCTAAAATTTCTGCCAAGGTTTGCGCCAAAAGCGTTTTGCCGCAGCCCGTCGGACCGATTAGCAGAATGTTAGATTTCTGTAGCTCAACCGAGTCATCAGCCGCCGCTTTGCCGCCGCTACTATTTTTGGTTTGAATGAAGCTTAGACGCTTGTAATGGTTGTAAACGGCGACTGAAAGAACTTTTTTCGCCTCGTCTTGACCGATCACTTGCTCGTCGAGATGTTTTTTGATCTCTCGCGGCTTGGGAATCTGACCCAAGGAAATGTTGGACGATCGCGCTCGACGCTTTTCGGGGGCTTGCTCTTTGCGGGGCACAGGCTGAGGAACTGCACTAGAGTCGAACAACTCCTCATCTAAAATTTCGTTGCACAAGTCTACACATTCATCGCAGATGTAAACGCCTGGTCCCGCAATCAGCTTGCGTACTTGCTCCTGGGACTTGCCACAAAAAGAACATTTTAGATGGGAGTCGTACTTGGACATACCTTCCTCTTAAACTACTGCGGCGACAGGTACTTCCACTTTAGGAAGATTCTGCCGAGTGATTACTTGGTCAATCAAACCGTAGTCTTTTGCTTCTTGAGCTGACATGAAGAAGTCGCGCTCGGTATCAGCTTCAATCCGTTCAAAAAGCTGACCCGTGTGTTCAGCCAAAAGCTCATTGAGCTTGCGCTTATGATAAAGGATTTCTTTCGCCTGGATCTCAATATCCACCGCTTGACCTTGAGCGCCACCCAGAGGTTGGTGAATCATAATTCGGGAGCTAGGAAGTGACATCCGCTTGCCTTTGGTGCCTCCAGAGAGCAAAAATGCTCCCATGCTGGCAGCTAGACCAAAACAAATGGTCACGACATCGCAACGAACCTGCTGCATCGTATCGTAAATTGCCATCCCTGCGGTGACAGAGCCACCAGGAGAGTTGATGTATATTTGAATGTCTTTTTCGGGGTCTTCAGCTTCTAGGAAAAGCATCTGAGCGACCAGCGAGTCTGCCACGGCATCATCAACTTGAGTTCCAAGAAACACAATGCGCTCACGCAGGAGGCGAGAGTAAATGTCAAACGCTCGATCGCCGCGACCAGACTGCTCAACCACCATCGGCACGACGCTGGTTGGAGTCATAGACAGCACTTCCAAGGGAGTTTGATTAGTAATGGAATGGTTGGGAGACTTAGATTGAAGCATAGAGTCAAAGCGTTGCTTGAAGGCACTTTTGATCAAATTAACTGACGAGATTTTCGCTCTGGTCATGCACACATTATGCCTTAACTCACCTGAGACTGGGGGTCGATCCTTTAAAAAGACCTGAGCTTGAATCAGAAACTTAGTCTCAGGGGAATTCTATTCGGCTTCGATCGTAGATGCTTCGACCTCGATTGCGTCATCTGCATCTAGCTCAATCGCGTTCTCTTCGGGGCCTTCCTCCTCTTTTTTCAGCGTTCCTTCAGGCACTAGCTCGACCGTGTTGTGTTCTTCTAGCCAAGCGAGAATCTTTTCTTTGAGTAAGTCTTCAGCGACAGCACTGTGAAGCCGATCGGCATCGACTTCTCGCCCTTCTAAATCCGCCATAACTTCACGAACTTTATCATTGACCTCAGATTCGCTGACGGTGAGCGACTCACGCTTGGCAACTTCACCTAGCGCTAAGGTGCGTTTGATGCGACCGATCGCGTCGGGGCGAGAACGCTCTTTCAGCATTGGCAGCGTTTCTTGGTTGAGCAAGCGTTTGATGTCAATGCCCTGATTTTGAAGCTGCATTGCTGTCTGAGCAATCATAAACTCGACTTCCCGCTCAACCAATGTTTCAGGAAGCTCAACTTCAACTTGAGTGATCAATTCATTTAGAATCGCCTGCTCTTTGTTGGATTTGGTTTTTTGCTCTGCTTCTTCGGCAAACCGCTTTTCTAGAGACTCGCGCAGTTCAGCGATCGTGGGGTAATCGCCGCCACTCGCATCTTGAGCAAAGTCATCATCCAGTTCAGGCAGTTCTTTTGCTTTTAATTCTTTAAGAGTCATCGTGAAGTTGGCAGGGCGACCCGCCAACTCTTCTTGAGGATAATCGTCTGGGAAGGTGACAGACACTTCTTTGGTGTCTCCAGGATTCATCTCAACGATGCCATCAATAAAGCCAGGAATAAATTTTCCGTCATCTAGCTCGATTTGGAAGTCTTGAGCTTGACCGCCGGGAACGTCTTGTTCTTCAGCGTCTTCACCTGGGGGAGTGAAACGCCCATGATAATCAACCACTGCCGTATCGCCCTTTTGCGCGGCTCTGCCCTCAACCGGAACGAGAGTCGCCATCTGAGTTTGATAATTTCCTAAGACCGTATCAACCTTGCCCTCTTCTGGCTTGACTTCTTCTGCCTGGGCGCTTAGACCTGTGTATTGTTTAAGCTCGACCTCTGGTTGAATATCGACCGCCGCCGAGAAAGTGAGCGGGTTTCCTGGCTCAAACTGACTCACCAACTCCTCAAACGAAGAGCGCAGTTGAAAGTTGCCGATCGCTTCAATTTTTTCTTGCTCTAGCGCTGCTTTAAGCGCTTTATCTACAAGGTCTTCCACCGCCGCCGCTTTGATGCGAGTCGGACCAAATCGCTGAATCAGCACCTGACGAGGCACTTTTCCCTTGCGAAACCCAGGAATATTGGTCGAGCGAGTGAAATCTTGTAGCACCCGCTCATAAGCCTGCTTAGACATCTCTGATGTGATTTCAATTTCCAGACCAACCTGGCTGGCGGGAAGTTTTTCCTGGGTAACTTTCATGAGCGTATGAGTTGCAAACGATATGGGGTTTGGTGAGCGGGGCGAGGCTCTAGGCACCGTTGACATCACCGCAGTTAGCAATACTAACCGATTCTCGACCTGCTTGACTCAATTCTGTGATTGAATCTTAAGAATCTGCTCAAGATAAATGGTGCGATTGCTACGCTCTTAAGATGGGGCTAGAGCGCTTGCTTTTTAACTAACGGTGGGTTCGGGAGGCTATAAGTCCCGCGCTCTATCGTTTCGATGAACGCCTTCGATACATAGACATCCCGCGTCGATTTTTGGGGTTCAATGCCCCGGAAATCGACACACAATCTTTGCTTTCAAAGCGGATGAAATCCATATACTGCAACAGCTTCAGTGCTATAACGCAAGTGGTTTCGCAGCCCACCGATTGACTCAAACGAACACGTCCTAGCAACGTGGTGAACAGCGCAAAGTTCGGGGATTGCTTTGTACCTTGACAATTGGTAGGGCGTTGCACCGAGAAGGATTGCAATTTTGCATGAAGCCATCGGTGCGTAAAACCAATTTGGTTTGGCTGTACAAAACTTCGGTTTTTTGTACACAGTCTCGGTGGGGCATCACGAGACTCTAAACTGCCTGTGGACGTATCCATAACGGGGAATGGCAACATTCTAGGGAGGACGAATGAAGCAGGAAATTGATCAAGAGCGATCTTGAGAAGCCCGCACTGTACCGCTTGCGGTCAGTGTCGGGAGAATGTCACGCCTAATGATTTCTGATCATTTAGCAAATTTACGTTAATTTTCTGTAGAACTTTCTGAAAGCACGATAACGTCTAAAGTTGAATCAGGAGCTTGCATCAGAGCTGCTAAGAGTTTGGAGAGACAATCTCACTGTAATTTACTTTTCATACACAAGAAATTCACTTTCACACAAAAACTTTTATTAGCAGGACTTACGCATTTTGACCCAAACCTCGGCGGTTTAAGCCATTTTGTTGGTCACGATGCTTGATTCTTGGTTAAAACCGCCGAGGTTTGAAGTCAGAAGCGTTCATTCCTAAATTCAGAAAAGTAGCGTTTGGAGGAAACAAATTTTGGGTCAATCCTATCGGGTCGCGATCTTGGGGGCGACGGGTGCTGTCGGCACAGAGCTGCTAGAGCTGTTAGAGAGCCGTGACTTCCCATTGGCTAACTTGAAACTGCTGGCATCTGCCCGATCGGCAGGCACAACCCTAGAGTTTCGGGGAGAAAAGCTCACGGTTGAAGCGGTTGATGCACAATCCTTTGATGGGGTTGACATCGTGCTAGCGTCAGCAGGCGGCTCGATCTCTAAAGCTTGGGCGAAGACTGCGATCGCCGCAGGAGCAGTAATGATCGACAACTCTAGCGCCTTTCGCATGGACTCGAAAGTGCCGCTGATTGTGCCAGAAGTTAACCCACAAGACGCTGCAAGCCATCAGGGTCTGATCGCCAACCCAAATTGCACCACGATTTTGATGTCAGTAGCAGTTTATCCTCTCCATCAAGTTCAGCCGATCAAGCGGATTGTTGCCTCAACCTACCAGTCTGCTAGCGGAGCTGGGGCACGAGCGATGGAAGAAGTCAAAACTCAAGCTCAGGCGATTCTCAACGGAGAAATGCCCAAACCAGAAATATTTCCTTACCCGCTTGCATTTAATCTCTTTCCGCATAACTCTCCGCTCAATGAGCAAGGCTATTGCGAGGAAGAGATGAAAATGGTCAACGAGACTCGAAAAATCTTTGGAGTGAGTGACCTGAGAATCACGGCAACTTGTGTACGGGTTCCCGTCCTGCGCGCTCACTCAGAATCGATTAACCTGGAGTTTGAAAGTCTGTTTGACGTGGCGAAAGCAAGGGAAATTTTGAGCAAAGCGCCGGGTGTGAAGCTAGTCGATGACTGGCAGGCAAACTACTTCCCGATGCCGATCGACGCAAGCGGCAAAGACGATGTACTGGTCGGTCGAATTCGGCAAGATATTTCAAACCCCAACGGGTTAGAGCTATGGCTGTGTGGCGATCAGATTCGCAAAGGAGCCGCTCTGAACGCCGTCCAGATTACAGAACTACTGATCGAGAAGAATTTGTTAAAGCCTCAAATTGCAGCGATCGCTTAGAGTCTTGTAGGCGGATACAAAACAAAAAATATCAAGGAGTAACAGCAGAGTGTGGTGAATTTTGGACGTGTTCTAACCGCGATGATTACGCCATTTAACCCAGATGGCACGGTCAACTATGAAGTGACAGAGAAACTAGCGGCTCATTTAGCTGACCACGGCACTGATACCCTTGTGGTTTGCGGCACCACTGGCGAATCACCAACCTTGAGTTGGGACGAAGAATTCGAGCTGTTCAGAGTCGTGAAAAATGCCGTGAGTGGAAACGCTAAAGTCATGGCAGGAACCGGGTCAAACTCGACCACGGAGGCGATCGCAGCTACCCAAAAAGCTGCTAAAATGGGTCTAGACGGGAGTCTGCAAGTGGTTCCTTACTACAATAAGCCTCCTCAGTCAGGGCTTTATCATCACTTCAAAGCGATCGCCCAAGCCACTTCTGATCTGCCGATCATGCTTTACAACGTGCCGGGGCGCACAAGTCAAAACCTTCTGCCCGAAACAGTCGCAAAGCTGGCTGAGATCCCAAATATCGTGGCAGTCAAGGAAGCCAGCGGTGATCTCGACCAGGCTAGCCAGATTAGACAGTTGACACCAACTGATTTTGCAATCTACTCTGGAGATGACTCCTTAACTTTGCCAATGCTAGCGATCGGAGGCAGCGGAGTTGTCAGTGTGGCTAGTCATTTGGTGGGTCTTCAACTTCAGCAAATGATTCAAGCGTTTGAAAGTGGTCAGGTGCAGGCGGCGACTCAGATTCATCTCAAGCTCTTTTCGTTATTCAAAGCCTTGTTTATCACGACCAATCCGATTCCTGTTAAAGAAGCCCTAAAGCTACAAGGGTGGAATGTTGGCTCCTTCCGTCTTCCTCTCTGCGATCCAGACGAAGAGGTTTGCGCTATGCTGAAGACTGTGATGGCAGAGCTTAATCTTCTTGAATAGCTCCCAAAAGTTTTCCGACAACTGAATAGCCCACTAGCGGTGCTGAGATTGAGGCTCTAATGTCTCCTCGGTTATTCCGTGTTTACACCTGAATCGTCACTTTGAGTGCTTGCTCGATCGACGAACCCACAATTCATTCTGCAAAGCCTTGAATTGTACGCCGAAGAGCGCTTCCGACCTGATTCTTTACTCCTAGAAATAACCTCCTATGTACTGAATCATTTTTTCCTATTAAATCTCTGCCTTGTAATTTGCAAAACCTAACATTCAATCCATTGAAAACTAATCTTCCAAAACCTACTACCAAGATCCAAATGACCCAAAACAGTTCTTCTGAAGCGCTCAAAATTATCCCCCTAGGTGGGCTGCACGAAATCGGTAAAAATACCTGCGTGTTTGAGTATGGAGATGAAATTATCCTGCTAGATGCAGGGCTAGCCTTCCCGACCGATGGTATGCACGGCGTTAATATCGTGTTGCCCGACATGACGTATCTGCGCGAAAATCGCCACAAAATCAAGGGCATGATCGTCACCCACGGTCACGAAGACCACATCGGTGGCATTCCTTTTCACCTGAAGCAGTTTGACATTCCGGTGATCTATGGGCCTCGGTTGGCGATGGCACTGTTAGAAGGCAAGTTAGAAGAAGCTGGCGTGGCTGACCGCACCGAAATCCGCACCGTTCGCCCTCGCGATATTGTCAGAATCGGCTCCTATTTCTTCGTCGAGTTTATTCGCAACACTCACTCGATCGCTGACAGCTTCACCGTAGCGATTCACACCCCAGTGGGCATAGTTATCCACACGGGCGACTTCAAGTTTGACCACACTCCCGTTGATGGCGAGTTCTTTGACTTCCAGAAGTTAGCAGAATATGGCGAGAAAGGGGTTCACTGTTTAATCAGCGACTCTACTAACTCAGAAGTTCCTGGATTTACGCCTTCTGAACGAGCGGTGTTTCCCAATCTCGATCGCATTTTTAGTCAGGCTCAAGGACGCTTACTCGTCACTACCTTTGCTTCGTCAGTTCACCGGATCAATATGATTTTGGAACTTGCGAAGAAGCACAATCGAGTCGTATCGGTGATCGGTCGCTCAATGCTGAACGTGATTGCCCACGCTCGTAATTTGGGCTACATCAAGTGCGAAGACGACCTACTTCAACCGTTGCACATGACCCACAAGCTGCCAGACAGCAGTGTGCTGATCTTGACGACTGGATCGCAAGGCGAACCGATGTCGGCAATGACGCGGATTGCTAACGGAGAACACCGCCAAGTTAAAGCTAGACAGGGCGACACGATCGTCTTCTCAGCAAACCCAATTCCGGGCAACACGATCGCGGTGGTTAACACGATCGACAAACTGATGATGCAAGGTGCCAAAGTCGTCTACGGCAAAGATCAAGGCATTCACGTCTCAGGTCACGGCTGTCAAGAAGACCAAAAGCTGATGATTGGGTTGACTCGCCCCCGATTCTTCTTGCCCGTCCACGGTGAGCATCGGATGTTAGTCAAACACTCTCAGACCGCTCAAAGCACGGGCATTCCGGCTGAGAACATGGTGATTATTGATAACGGAGATGTAATCGAGTTGGGCAAAGACTCGATTCGCAAAGCGGGCAAGGTGCCAGCCGGAATCGAGCTTGTAGACACGTCTCGCTCTGGCATGGTCAACGACAAAGTGCTGAAAGAGCGGCAGCAGTTGGCAGGAGACGGCATTGTGACGATCGCCGCCACAATTGACGGAGAAGGTCGTTTATTCTCGAAGCCAGAAGTTCACCTGCGAGGCGTGGTGTCTGCGATCGAGCGTCCGGTCTTGCAGAGCAAAGCTGAAGAAGCAATCTCGGCGGTGCTGCGCGATCGCTGGAAGGACTTTACTCGTGAGTTAGAAGGTCATATCGAAACAGACTGGGCAGGCTTGCAGGTGCAGATCGAGCGTGAGCTACACCGGTTGCTAAAGCGAGAGTTGCAGAGCAATCCGCTTTTGGTGTTCTTGATGCAGAACCCTGAGCCTGCGGAAGTGAAATCGACGGCTCCGACTCGGCAGCGATCGACGGCAAGGGCTGCGTCATAGTGAATTCATAAACTAAAAAAGCCTTAGCCACGCGGCTAAGGCTTTTTTATGAGCAAAGAGAATTTTTAGTTCTTGCCAGTCACCTTATTGATTAAGTCTTTAGCACCCTCGACCACAGGGTTTTCACTAGGGTTTTCTTTCTTAAAGGTTTTCAAATCCTTTTCATACTCTTTCTCTAAACCGTCTGATTTCTTGACCTCCTTAACTGCTGCCTCATAAGCGGCATCACGATTAGTCGCAGTTTGCGGTTCATCCAAAATAAAAGGCTGTTCTTTTACAGGTTGCTTTAAAGTGTCTGCGTAGCTATGTTCGACCACAAAAAATCCAGCCGTATAAATGAGGCTGACCAACCCCATTAGCACCATACTCTTATAGAATGCTTGTCTCAGCGTTAAAAAGACCTGTCTCATAAGAAATTCCTCTCTACGAATGTTCGTCACTTGCGGTTTGAACGAAAAGTGAACCTGCTCAGCAATCTAAACTCAAATCAAAATTAATCCCTCTATCAGAGGAACGATTTAGCCCGTGAGGGGTTCGGGGAGCGATAAGCCCCGCGCTCTACCTGAAAGGTGAGCGCCTCAATGGGGCTGAGACTAGCACAAGCTATAGTGCCCAATCGCTCATCTATAGCTTACGTTTCAGGCTTCTCAGGTACGCTCTGATCACATCCGTCTGTGTCCTTTCTTCTTTCTGGCAGAACTGCTTCAGAGTTTCTAACTCGTCTTCAGAGATTCTGACCGTGATGGCGATTTTATTCATTGCACATATTGCGATTTGCAGTATAATTATCGCATGAGAACCGCTTACCAATACCGTCTACGTCCCACTTCTAGCCAAGTCGTCGAGCTTGACAACTGGCTAGATTTATTGCGTCGTCAATACAACTACCGTTTGGGTGAGCGGTTCAACTGGTATGAGCAAAACCGTTGTGATATCAACGCCTGTCCGTTAATCTGCCATCTACCAGAGCTTAAAGACAATCCCGACTTCTATTCTCAGAAGCGGGATTTGGTCAACTCAAAAGCGCTATTTCCTGAGTATGGAGATATTCATTCTCAAGTGCTTCAGAACTGCATTGAGCGGGTTAAGAAGACTTTTGACAGATGGCTGAAGGGTGACAGCAATGGCAAGAAATCAGGCAAGCCGCGCTTTAATGGAGTGGGACGATATCGCTCGTTCACATTCCCGCAGGTGAAGCAAGATTGCATTGCGGGTAAGTTCATTAACCTGCCAAAAATCGGTTTGGTTAAGCTGATTCAGCATCGACCCTTACCTGATGGCTTCAAGATCAAAACAGCGACCATCACTCAAAAAGTCGATGGCTGGTACGTGATTCTGAGTCTTGAAGATGCCTCCGTTCCGGCTCTTACGCCTGATGCTCTAGAGATGGAAAACACCATCGGGATTGATATGGGCTTGAAATCGTTTCTAACCAACGATTCAGGTGAAGAGATTGTCATTCCTCAGCACTACCGCAAAGCTGAGAAGCGACTGAAACGGTTACAGCGTGGTCTATCTCGCAAAAAGAAAGGCTCCTTACGTCGCAAGAAAGCGATTAAACGAGTCGGCAAGGCTTATCTTAAGATAGCCAATCAGCGTCAAGACTTCCACTACAAAACCGCACAAAAGCTTTTACAGCAAGGGAAGAACGTTGCTCGTGAAAAGCTAAACATCAAAGGACTGGCTAGAACCAGACTGGCAAAATCGGTCAACGATGCTGGATGGAATCAATTCCTGCAAATCCTTTCAATCAAGGCTGAAAGAGCCGGGTTGCGAACGATTGCAGTGAATCCAAACGGCACGTCTCAGGATTGCTCAGGCTGCGGGGTTAAGGTCAAGAAAGAGTTATCCGACCGTTGGCATTCATGCCCTAATTGCGGGTCGTACCTGAATCGTGACCACAATGCAGCCATCAACATCAAACATAGAGCGGTAGGGCATTCCGTTCTTAATAGCTTGGGCTATGTCCTAGGGTTGCCTGGGAGTCACCAAGAAGCCAGCGTTCTATGCGAAGCATGAACGTCTGGAGTATGTCACAGATTGTCAGGAATTGTTGATGGTTGAGAGCTACGATCGTCCCCTTTTGATCTCTAGAATATTCAGAGGCAGCATCCAATTATTTGCTAGCGCTGCCTTTTCGTAGCTGAAGCTACAACGACTAGCGTTAATTTCTCATTCACTAAGCTGATTGGTCGCGTCTAATTCCCTCACAACCCAGATTTTTCTATGACTTCCTCGCTTCGGTTTCTCATGTGTGCCCCTGATCACTATGATGTGGATTATGTGATCAACCCTTGGATGGAGGGCAACATCCACAAGTCGTCGCGTGATCGGGCGGTTGAGCAATGGCAAAAGCTTCATAACGTAATTCAACAACACGCGGCAGTCAATTTGGTCAAGCCTCAAAAGGGCATTCCAGATATGGTGTTTACCGCAAATGCGGGCTTAGTCTTAGGCAAGACGGTCGTTTTGAGCCGCTTTTTTCACAAAGAACGACAGGGAGAAGAACCCTTCTTCAAACAGTGGTTTGAGGAGAATGATTACACCGTTTATGAATTGCCCAAAGACTTACCGTTTGAAGGCGCGGGAGATGCCTTGCTCGATCGAGAAGGGCGCTGGCTCTGGGCAGGTTATGGCTTTCGATCGGAGTTAGATTCGCACCCTTATTTGGCAAAGTGGCTGGATATTGAAGTTCTGTCGCTGCGGCTGATGGATGAGCGATTTTATCATCTAGATACGTGCTTTTGTCCGCTCAGTAACGGTTATTTGCTCTACTATCCGCCTGCGTTTGATGCCTACTCAAATCGATTAATTGAGATGCGTGTTCCTGAAGCCAAGCGAATTGCGATCGCTGAACCCGATGCAGTCACTTTTGCCTGTAATGCCGTCAACATTGAAGAGATTGTTATTCTTAACAAAGCGAGTGATGATCTCAGACAAAAGCTGTCTAACGCTGGGTTCCGCGTCATTGAAACTCCTTTAACGGAGTTCTTAAAAGCGGGTGGCGCATCTAAGTGTCTGACGCTAAGGGTCACAGAGCCAGTGCGGGTAGAGCTGCATGCAAGTGCGGCGATCGAGAGTCGGGTCATGTGTTTAGAAGGGCATCTGCTCGATTCGGGGTTGATCAACCAGGCGTTAGACGTAGTAGTCGAAGCGGGCGGCAGCTTCCAGGTTCTCAACTTTAATTTAGGAGAGCAACGGCAAAGCACATCATCGGCAGAAGTCAAGGTGACGGCTCCCTCACACGCAATCATGGAAACGATCATGAGCCAGTGGATCGATCTCGGAGCGTTGCCGCCGCCCCAAGAGATTTGTGACTGTGAGCTAGAAACTGTAATTCAAACAGGCGTTGCGCCCGACGATTTCTATGTGACTACGATTTACCCGACCGAGGTGCGAGTGCAGGGGCAGTGGGTGAAAGTGCAAAAACAGCGCATGGATGCCGCGATCGTGCTTTCAAGCGGTGAAAGTGCGCCTGTCTGCAAGCTGCTGCGAGATGTCGAAATTGATGATCGGGTGGTCATCGGCGTAGACGGCATTCGCACCGTTCGCAAAACTGAATCGCGAGAACAGCGCAACAGTCAAGAATTTAGCTTTATGGGAGCGGGCGTTTCGAGTGAGCGGCGAGTTGAATTGGTCGTCGAACAAATTGCGTGGGAGCTGCGAAAGATTCGCGATCGTGGCGGTAAGGTTGTGGTGACAGCAGGGCCAGTCGTGATCCACACAGGTGGCGGCGAACATCTGGCGCACCTGGTTCGAGAAGGCTATGTGCAGGCGCTGCTAGGCGGAAACGCGATCGCCGTTCACGATATGGAGCAGTCTTTAATGGGCACTTCGCTGGGCATGGATATGAAGCGAGGCGTTTCAGTGAGAGGGGGGCATCGCCATCATCTCAAAGTGATCAACCTGGTTCGTCGATATGGTAGCATTGCAGAGACTATAAGAAATGGCGTTCTGACGAGTGGCATCCTCTACGAATGTGTGAAGCATCAAGTGCCATTCTCACTGGCTGGCTCGATTCGCGACGATGGACCGCTGCCAGACACGCAAATGGATTTAGTTAAAGCGCAAGAGGACTATAGCCGTTTAATCGAAGGAGCAGATATGATCTTGATGCTGTCATCAATGCTGCACTCGATCGGGGTGGGCAATATGACTCCATCGGGGGTAAAAATGGTGTGTGTCGATATCAACCCAGCAGTTGTGACTAAGTTGAGCGATCGCGGCTCGGTTGAGTCAGTCGGGGTTGTCACCGATGTAGGTTTGTTCCTCAGTTTGTTGGTGCAACAGTTAGATAAGTTGACGCATCCCTATCCCGTTACCCAGTCGGTTTAAGTCAGCAGGGGTCAGATCTCAGATTTTGAGCTGACCCCAATCTCTAGATAATAATTTTGTTGAATCCATAAAACTAAACCACTGCCCAACCAGGTTTAATTTACAATCCTTGTGACTCGATCGACAACCTGATCAACCTTTCCCTCAATCTGCACCTGCACCTCGCTGGCAACATTTGTCAAAAGGTCATAGCCTGCTCGCTCTTCAATCAAATCAACACTGACTCGATATTTGCGCCAATCGGTGTCTTTGATGCCTTGCTGATTGGGCATATCGATCGCAATAATCCGCGTATTTGCCGTTACATCACTGGCGTTCAATTCCATCTTATCCATGACGACCATCACTTTCCAAACTCGATCGGGCACCGTAATTTTGACATTGCCCTTGCCAATCGATCGAGTGTTTCCATAGCCGCCTGAAACGATATAAAGTTCTTTGCCTTGTTGAGCTAACCCACGACTATAGTTCTCTAGCTGCGCCCACGGGCCCTGATTGTTATCTGGGGTTTGCGGCACAATGTTTGTCATCAAAAATGTGGCAGAAATATTTTTGGAAATATTGTCGCGATCGGCAGCCGGGGTCATGTGCCCACGATCGTATCCACTGTTGTTATAGTCACTAGACCTGACTTGATACCAACCCTTCGGCAATGCCGGATCGGGACGAAAATCGTTGCGGCGCGGGGCATTTCCTAACCAATCTTTGTTCAACTGCCAGCTTGACCAATTGGGAATTAACTTACTGTTGTTGTAGGACGTGACATAAGGTCGGTCTGGACTTTGCAACAGATACTCATCATCTGAATTGGTTTCCCTGATGTTCTTAGGAATCCCCATCTTGACATGAATGTTAGACGTGACTTTAATCAGCGAGGGGTTAGAGTTTGAAGCGGGTTGTTGCCGAAATAGCCAAACACTACCCACTGCGATCAAAATTAAGACCGCGATCGCGATCACCCATTGCCACCGTGATTTCAACATATGCCAACCCGTCTATCGATCGTAAAGCTGCCTTTTATTATGACGTGGCAAAAGCAAAGAAGTTACATAGAGTCGTTAAACTACAAGAATGCTACGAGCAACACGTCTGTCACAGCAATTGATAGGTTGTCATGCAATTAACAAATCTCACCCTCAATTTAAAACCCGCTATAGAGCTGACTGATGAGCAATTTGAGCAAATCTGTCGTGCTAACCGAGACTTGAGATTTGAGCGCGCTGCCCAGGGAAAATTAATTGTTATGTCACCGACTGGCGGCGAAATAGGAAATTGGAATTCTAGCTTAACGGGGCAACTCTGGTTTTGGAATCAGCAAACGAAACTTGGTAAAGGTTTTGACTCTTCAACCGGGTTCAAATTGCCTAATGGGGCAACCCGATCGCCCGATGTCGCCTGGGTTCAGCAAGACCGATGGAATGCCCTAACTCCTGAGCAGAAAAAGAAATTTATTCCGCTGTGTCCCGATTTTGTCATTGAGTTGCGTCCGACGGACGACTTAGAAGACGCACGCGCAAAGATGCGAGAGTATTTAGAGAATGGGGCATCTCTAGGCTGGTTGATTAATCCTCAAGATCAACAGGTTGAAATTTATCGTCCAGGTCAGCCGATCGAGATTCTCGATCGCTCCAACATTCTCTCTGGGGAAACTGTCCTTCCTGGGTTTACACTTGATCTACGCGAGAGCTGGAACTAATGCTGCCGTCTGATCTGTTAATGCACCGAATGAGCGGTGAAGAGTTGGTTCCGAAGCGGTTAAAGCTCGATCAATCTACTCTGGCGATCGCTCAAGATTTGATCACCCTATTTCAAGAAGCCAAAGGCATCACCAAAGGCGAACTCAATCGCCAACTGTTAGAACTTGAAGGCGAAGAAACTGACTATCGCATCAAACGCGGACTTGCGCATCTCCTCAACAGCGGGTTTAGCACCTTTGAAACCATTAGTCCTTTAGAGCCGCCGATGCTGAGAGAGCGAATTTTTGCGCTGTCTGCTCAAGTTGCGCCAAGTGTTCACGCAACACAAGTCACGCTCGATCGTCTCGCAGATCTTCTCACTCAAGAATTGGGACATGAAGTTTTGACTGAGCAGATCCGATCGGGACTTTACGCCGATCTTCCCGATAATCAAATTCTGACTGAGTTTGAAGTTCCGACTCCAGAAGCTTTACTGCATCGCTACAATCTCTCCCAAGTCCAAGGAGTTTTCTATCGTGCCAGTCACCTGATTTTGAACGCTCACCGCAACGATCCAGGTGAATATAAGCTGCTGTTTCGCTACGTCAAACTGTTTCAGCTAATGACCTACATCGAAGGCGACGCTGACCATGGATTTACACTAACGGTCGATGGGCCGACGAGTTTGTTTAAGCCATCTACACGCTATGGGTTAGCGATCGCCAAACTTCTTCCCGCGCTCCTCCACGTCTCTAAGTGGAGCCTGACTGCCGAGCTGCAAGTCAACGATAGCTATTCTGGCAAGACCCGCACCGGACGCTTTGCCCTCGAATCAGACTGTGGGTTAGTCAGCCACTATCCCCCCGGCAAAACCTACGACAGTATGCTAGAAGCGGGGTTTGTCGAACGCTGGCAAAAAGCTAAAACTGATTGGCAACTAGAGCGAGAAGTAGACTTAATTCCGATTCCTGGCAGCGTGATGATTCCTGATTTTCGGCTCGTTCACCCAGACGGACGCACTTTTTTGTTAGAAATCGTTGGCTATTGGCGACCCGAATATCTTAAGAAAAAATTCTCTCAAGTGCGACAGGCAGGACGAGACGACTTGATTTTGGCAATCTCTGAGCGGCTCAATTTAGAAAAAGCAGGAGTCAATTTTAACGACACGTCTGCCAAGATTGTTTGGTTTAAAGATCAACTCTTACCCAAAGCCGTCTTAGAAGTTTTGGAATAGGAATGGCGCGATCGCCGATACAAAAAGTCAAACGATCGCGCCACTACTTATCTTTCCATTGATGAAGTGAGGCGCTCGATCGCCCCCGTCAAACGCTCTTGAGATAACATGACCGGATCGGCAGGTGCCGTTTCTTCGATCGCTTCTTGGCGCAAAAGCCGCTTCTTCGCGTTTTCAAACGCCCGAATCATCATAAAAAGAGAAAACGCAATCACAGCAAAATTAATGACCGCAGCGAGAAATAGTCCGTACTTAATGCCGTTCACCGATAGGCTTTGCAAGTCATCTACTTTGGCTGCTTTCAGGGCAGGGTTGAGAA